>NZ_VOZV01000071.1:0-4892 GCF_013419565.1 Acinetobacter sp. YH12072
AATAATTCAAGTGAATTTGTTTGAAAGAAGAACTTTAAAAGCTTTATTTTCACCCGATAAAATACCCATAAAACAAGAGGAAGCTCATTTGAGCTTCCTCTTGTGAAAAATTGTGGGACAGCAATGGCCTGAGGGCGCTTTTTTTAATTCTCTTTTTTCATTAGCCAGCGGTCGAAGTAAGGACGTCCTACCCCGATCACACCCAAAAAAATAAACATGGTACCAAACTGGCGGTTAAATCCTCTCAAATTAAAACTGCCATAACTGAGAATATTATCTATCAGGCAATAAATGATGATTGCGACCACCCAGTGCCAGATCGGCATGCGTTTGATGCCCACGGCATAGAAGGCAATCCATAAGATGGCAAAGGTAAAGAGGGGAGACCAGATATTCATATTGGCACAAATGACCGCTATCAGAAATGCAACAATCGGCAATACGATTTTTAATACGCGATCCACTTGACGTTGATGCTGGCGCTGTTTCTCGAGGACATCGAACATTTCATTTTGATCAGGGCTGACCATAGTGAATCCTTAATCATTTATAAAAACACTCTATTTAACAAAATTTATTCACGAAACGCCATGCTATGATAGACATAAAAATTCTCAAGAGAAAAATCAGATGCATAGCATTAGTGGGGTTATCTATCTCATTTTGGCAGCTTGTCTTTTACCTTATGTTTTTACCTTGATTGCGAAAAAATCGGCAGGGTTTCGTGCAAAAGACAATCAGAATCCGCGGGCATTTTTAGAAAAGTCTACAGGCCTGGCCAGTCGCGCCAATGCCGCTCAGCAAAATAGCTTTGAAAGCTTACCGCTCTTTATCGCCTCGATTCTGATGGCAGAATATATGGTCGTGCCGCAAAGTCTGGTGATGACCTTTGGGATTGCCTATCTGGTTTTTCGGGTCATCTATGGGATCTGTTATCTGGCGAACTGGTCGACCTTACGTTCAATTGTCTGGCTGTTATCTTTATTATGTCCAATAACCTTACTGCTGTTAATTATCAAAATCTCTTAAGCTTAAAATAAAGCAGGTCGAGATATTTACAGTTCGATATTTTAAAATCAAAAAAAATCTGTAAAAACCGTTATAATTGTCGCGGTTTTTAAAAGATATAACTTGTTAAAGAGTGATGCTATGAGCTACAGCAATATCCCAGCGGGTAAAGATGCGCCAAACGACATCTATGTCATTATCGAAATTCCTGCAAATGCAGCACCAATCAAATATGAAATCGATAAAGATTCTGATGCATTATTTGTAGACCGTTTCATGGGTACAGCAATGTTCTACCCAGCAAACTATGGTTATGTACCAAATACACTTTCTCTAGATGGCGATCCTCTAGACGTATTGGTCGTAACTCCACATCCAGTAGAGCCAGGTTCAGTCATTCGTTGCCGTCCTGTAGGTAAACTGAACATGGAAGATGATGGTGGTGTTGATGCGAAACTGGTTGCAGTTCCACACGACAAACTGACTCCGATCTACAAAGATGTTCAAGAATATACTGATCTTCCTCCGTTGCTGATCAGCCAAATCGAACACTTCTTCCAGCACTACAAAGACTTGGAACCAGGTAAATGGGTTAAGTTAAGTGGTTGGGAAGGTGCTGATGTTGCTAAAAAGGAAGTACTCAGCTCAATTGCAGCTTATGCAGAAGCAAATAAATAATTCATTTGCTTTTCAGTTTAAGTCTTTAACTTTTTAAAACTTAAACAAAAAAACCTGCACAATGTGCAGGTTTTTTATTATGGCTTGAAATTCGGGTGAATTAGAATAATTTCACAGGAATATCTAACCAGATACGCCATTCGTTGGTGTCACCAATGTATCGATCAGCTTGATAATCATCGCTTGCACGGTAGTAAGAGTGACGTAAACGCAAGCTCGCATCTTTAGCAAAACCAGATTGAACAGTATATTTCACCTGGTTAAAGAATTCACGTTCTTGTGCATCGCTAGTTACTAACTGAGAACGATCTGGACTACCTGCTACATCAATATCCCAACCATATACAAATGCGGAAGTCCAAGATAGACCAGGAACATTTACAGCACCGAAGTCAAATGTGTATTGAAGTTGTGCTGATTTTTCATTATTGCCAATGAAGTCAGACAGGTATGAGTTTGGTAGATAAATCGTTTGATGACCATCACCTACACCGCGACCCAAACCATAGTCATAGCCTGTGTTACCAGTATTTTGTTGGTAAGCCACCATGATATTGTGCGGACCAGTATTGTAAGTGGTAGAAATAGCCCAAATATTGTTGCTTAAGTTACTTAAGTCATTTGTGGTATGAGAATAAGTATATGCACCACCGTCAGCTTTTTTATCCCACTCAGTATGATAGCCACTGAAATCGTGAGTTAAAGTGCCGCCATTGGCTACTGCATAGCTATAGTTCGCATTCACATAATGACGGTCTAAACGGTCTTTAATATCTGTACCGTAGTAAGAAGCGTTTAGAGCATCACTAAATTTATATTTCGCGCCCCAAACAACAGCACGATCAAGCTCGTTACCATCAGAGTCGATTTGGTCTGAATATTGGTTTTTAGTAAATTTACCAGCTGTTAATGACAGGTTATCAATTTCATTGCTAGTCACTAATACGCCTTCAAAGTATTCAGGAACGAGACGTGCAGTATTTGATGCCAATACAGGAAGATCTAAAACTTGGGTACCATATACAGCAGTGGTATTAGATACACGAGCTTTCACATAAGCGCCGCCACGAGCCCAATGATCATAAGTATCGCCAGCACCTTTAACGTACTCACCTTTAGCATTGAAACCGTTTTCACGAGGAATCATGCCATTACCGGCATTTTTGTTGTTTCCTAGTTTGAAAGAAGCATCACCGATGATCCCGGCACCAAAGCCGACTACACCTTGAGTAAAGCCAGAATCCAGTTTCACAATTGCAGTCTGTGCAGCTGAACTTGTATCTGCTACGCCATTTTTCTTATCACGAGATAAATAACCAGTACGGAAAAGTACAGATCCTTCTGCATCTTCTACAAAACCTTTAGACTCACTTTGCTCGCTAGCAAAAGCGGTTGAGATCAATGCAGCCTGAATCAAAACTGCCAATGTTAATTTTTTTGTGTTTTGCATTGGGAGAGAGCCTTATACAAATTGATGGAAATTTTTAGGAATTGTATAAGATTCGCTGAATAAATGTCATTTTTATTTACGATATTCCACTAAAGTCGATGGATTTTTTTTAATCTAAAGTGAACAATGGTAAGAGATCTAACAGTCTA
Source organism: Acinetobacter sp. YH12072 (assembly GCF_013419565.1). Taxonomy (NCBI): domain Bacteria; kingdom Pseudomonadati; phylum Pseudomonadota; class Gammaproteobacteria; order Moraxellales; family Moraxellaceae; genus Acinetobacter; species Acinetobacter sp. YH12072. The sequence continues at coordinate 3,286 of NZ_VOZV01000071.1, forward strand.
AATCCTGACCATATAGTAAAAAAACAAATAAAAACAAAGATATTTTTTAAATATAAATTCTCTGAAGGGTATGACTCATGAGTGCATCAATAATATTTAAAATTAAAATTCTTAGAATGAAAAAGTTGAGTGTTCAAAATCTTCATTTTCTGTATCAGACTCTTCATTAATAATTTCTTAAAAGTGAGAATTGATTATAAATTATTGAATTTTAATATATAAATATTTAATTTAAATATTTATAAATCCAAAAATGCGCATAGATTTCTGAATAATAAAAAGTCATTCCATGAGCATCACTTTTTCTTGCTTAGCACTATTTTGAACTTTTTAATCCAGAAATTTTCTGAGTTTGAGCAAGAATCGAAAACTCGAATAGAGCAATGTGTTTCTTTACTTTTTATTTCTGCACCTTTTTTTAGCACAAAATTTAATCAAAGCGAAAATAGACTCAAAATGGCGCAACTTGTAAATGATTATGTATAAGACCGAAAAAAGAAAATAAATCCTTGAAAAAGGACCAAGGTTAAAAAGAATCTATTAAAGTGCTTTTTTTAAAAATTTAAATATAATTTAAAAACAAACACCTAGTGCTTTATTTTATTTTTATTCATCAGATTTTAGTTGTTTTATTCCAGATTGGCATAGCTCTTGCAGTTTCGAGCTTGAGTTTAATCAATGACCATAAAAAACGTCTCAGACGATCTGGGGGAGTCACACAATGAAATCAACATTAAAAGTATTATCTCTTGCTTTATTGGGCGCTGCATCTTCTTTTACTTTTGCTGAGGAACCGGCTGCTGAACATACGGTATCTGGAAATATCAGCGTACTTTCAAGCTATAACCTGCGTGGTATTACCAATACGCCAGAAAATAAGGGCGCTACTTTACAGGGGGGGCTGGACTACAATCATGCTTCTGGTTTCTATGCAGGCTGGTGGGGTTCGACATTAGACTATGGTGATGATTTGCCCAATGCCTTTGAAAATGATTTTTATGCGGGCTATAACGGTTCAATCAATGAAGACTGGGGTTATACAGCGGGTTTAACTTATTATTACTATTATGATATTGGCAATACAGGCTCAAATGGTTTTGAAACCATGCTGGGTCTGACGTACAAAGATTTTGGTGTGACTGCTCAAACATTGCTTGAAGATCTTGATTGGGGTAATGCAGGGGATACCTATCTAAAAGGCACCTATAGCTATGCACTGCCAAAAGATTTTAGTCTGGATACTGCACTTGGCCTATATATTTATGCCAAAGATGGCGACATAAAAGGAACAGAAAACAGTTTCGGTTTCCGTCATTTCGATATCGGTCTAAGCAAGCCACTTGCTGATACAGGCATCACCGCCAGCATGAATTATATTTTTGGTGGTTATAACCGTTTTGAAGATAAACAGAAAAATAAAGTGGTATTAGGACTAGGCTACAGCTTCTAATCTTTGGGGTTTAAAAAAGGCGATCTCAGGTCACTGCTGTCCCATAGTTTGCTTTAAATAAAAAAACCTGAGTCCTAACAGTTAAAATATGAGTGCAAACAAACACTTTAACGACCAGGATTCAGGTTTTGTCCCATCAGAATACCGTATTTCATGA
>NZ_VOZV01000072.1:0-4774 GCF_013419565.1 Acinetobacter sp. YH12072
CTAGAAAGTCAACCAGTAATGAAAATTATTTTTAAACTTTCTTTCTAAAACCTAACTTAACCATTTCATGCTAAGTTACTGTTTTATCAGGAGTTTTGATCTTCATCACCGCCGATGGATGTGCATTCTACAGCATTTCAGAGGGCTTGCAACACCTTTTTCAAATAAATCTTACCGCATGTCTAATTTTTAGCCTTTTATGAAGTTTTTATTCATTTATTATACAATTTTGCTTAAATTACGCCTATTCCTAGTAATACAGTTTATTACTCCGGGTTAAACAACGCCACTATACTCAGAACAAGGCTTTGGGGTTTCCTTATGCATCGCTCTATTTATTTATCTTTATGCTTATTTTCTTTGGCCTCTAGCCCATTAATTTTTGCTGAAGACACTACTCAGGCTGAACAGACTGAAATAGAAACTGAATCTTCTACTACTGCTACGGTTCCACTCAGAGAAAAAATATCTTCTAAAGTGAGTCACCTGCAAACCCAGCTAAAAGTCGATGCTAGTGCTGCACAGGCTGAAGAAGTTAAAGATCCTTTCCAGGGCTGGAATAGAAAGGTGTATCAATTTAATGATGCAATCGATCAGGCAGTTGTTCGCCCCATTGCGGTTCAGTATCAGGAAAAGGTTCCTCAAGATGTGCGTGGCAGCTATACCCAGTTCCGTAGCAATTTAGGTGAACCATGGAATGCGGTAAACCAGTTGATTCAAGGCCGTCCTGCTCGTGCCGCAAAGTCTTTGGGCCGTTTTACCATTAATACCTTAACTACTTTAGGTCTGGCAGATCCTGCCCGGCGTCTGGGACTGGATCATGAAGATGAAAAGTTCGGGATTACGCTAGGTTATTACGGTGTACCTTCCGGTCCTTATGTGATGTTACCGTTCCTAGGCCCAAGTTCTGTGCGTGATACTTTCGGTATGGCAGTCGATAGCCAGACCCGTCCACAGAAATATATTCTTGAAGATGATGAAGGCTTGTATTGGGGTGATCAATTCTGGCGTGCAATTGATAATCGTGCAGAATTACTTGATATTGAAGGTGTGTTAACAGGTGATCGTTATGCACAAATTCGCGATATTTATTTGCAACGTACCAATTATATGATCGCCCAGAAAAAAGGTCTGGAACAGGAATCTTTATTCCTTGAAGATGACTTCGATGATGAAAATCTTGAAGATGAATCTTTCGATGAAAATGAGACTGAATCTTCTAGTGATGACCTTTGAAACCTAAGCTCAATGATGATTTTCTAGCGAAAACCGTTCGCTAGCAATCATTTGCTTGTTATAGTACATCTTATAACTCATCCCAGGATCGAACTACCTGTCTATGTATTTCATTCAACCTACCCGTGATATTCCTTATTTAGATCAAGTGCTTGAGAAGCTTCCGCACGTTCAAGTAATCAAGTTGGAAGATCACGAGTTGTACGATGCGACGATTATTGCCATTGCAGATGTACATGATTATCTGAAATATAAGTGGAACCTTCCGACTGTCGTATTAGCGCTGGAAAATGAAGGAACAGCCTTGGCACAAGCTTGGGAACAAGGTGCTTTGGCAGGCTGGATCTGGGATAAACTGCCTGAACAACCCGATATCGCATTACAAAAAATCGATGCGCAATATAAGCGTAATCAGGATAGTCGTGATCTTCCTTCAGCAGCAGAGCTACAAAAACGTTTGCTACCGAATGAAATTGAATTAACCAATTATGCGGTTGAAACCTATTTTCAGCCTTCTGCCTATCTATCTGGCGATTGGTATGATTACTGGAAAATCAGCGATAAAGAAGTCATTTTCTATCTGGCAGATGTTTCTGGTCATGGCGTTACCAGCAGTTTATTAACATCCTGGATGGCAGCCTTTCATGGACGTTCGAAAACGCCTCGTGAGCTGATCAAGAAGCTGAACGGGATGCTGGTTCAGGAAAATATTGAAAAACATATCACCATGATAGCCGGAATTCTAAACCTAGAAAGTCATGTCTTGAAATGGTCCAGTGCTGGCCACTACCCTCCTCCGATTATCTTTGAACCGAATCAGGAACCTAAAATCCTGTCATCCAGCAGCTTTCCTCTTGGCCTCACTGAAGACCTTGAGGTAGAAGAAAATGAATATATCCTCAGCCGCAATGCACGATTTATTATCTGTTCAGATGGAGCATTGGAGCCGTTTAACGGCGGTCTGAATGAACAATTTTCCCAATTATTGCATCACTTACAGAACGAATCCTTCGAAGCACCCGAACATGTTGCCGACGATATTGCCATTCTCAGCTTTATAAGAGTGAAATAGCAGTATAATCACAAGCTTTATAAGCACTTAATTTGATTGCGACTTTCAGCTACTTGAGTATCCGTAGACCCTATGGGATAATTTAATATCCTTCTCTGCAAATGGCATTTATATGTCAACAGGTCATGTTGAATATGCAAGCTTGAATGGAACGCATATTTTTAAGCTTATCGGCGAAGTGCGGGCCCAATCTTGTATTAGTCTAGACAAATTACTGAACAAACTTGAGCAGCAGGACAACGTTGTTGGCGCAATTGTTGATCTGACTGAAACCAGCTTTATTGACAGCACTGTACTGGGTGTCCTAGCAAAATTAGGACTTAAACTTAAGCAGCTCCATAAGATCCAGGCGGTGATGTTGTCGACTAACTCTGATATCACGACTCTGGCCAACAGTATGGGCTTGGGGCAGGTCTTTGTCATTTTGGATTACTGCGGTGATTCAAATGTATGTACGCGTAAACTGATGGAAGAACATGTGACGCATCAAGCAATGCTGAAAACTGTTCTAGATGCACACAAAACTTTAATGCGGTTAAATCAGAGCAACCAGAATATGTTTGAGCCCTTGGTCAAACAGTTGCAAAAAGAACAAGATAATCTAGATCAAGTGTCTGAACAAAAGGTATGAACACACAATAAGGAATCCCTATGACTTTACTTTCTGTTGCACAGATGAATTCCCAAAATGAAATTGAGCAAAATTTCATGACCATCGAATCATTAATTCAACAAAGTAAAGCAAAAGGTGCTGAGCTTATTGTCTTTCCTGAAAATTTCGTCTGTTTTGCTGCTGGTAAGCAGCGCGAAACTGCAGCTCAATTCGAGAGCATTCAACAACGTCTGGAACAACTAGCGCATCAATATCAGATCTGGATTATCGCAGGGACATTACCCTGTCCTTATCGTCCTGATGGTTCGATTATTGAAGATGGCCGAGTTCGTACCGTTAGCTTGTGTATTAGCCCAGAAAAAACTGAAGCCCGCTATGACAAGATTCACCTCTTTGATGTACAGGTCGGTGATGCTGTTGGTGGCTATCAGGAATCCCAATTTTTTGAACCAGGTACCGATGTTGTTGTTGCGAAAACACCTTTTGGCAATATCGGTATGATGGTCTGCTATGACCTGCGTTTTCCTGAACTTGCGCTTCATTTACGTGCCCAAGGCGCGAATATTTTAACTGCGCCATCTGCCTTTACTTACACCACTGGCCAAATGCACTGGCAATTATTATTGCAAGCACGTGCTATGGATACCCAATGCACAGTTCTCGGTGCTGCTCAACAGGGTTGGCATGGTGAAAAACGTCAAACTTGGGGACATGCCGCTGCCACAAACAGCCGTGGTCAACTTCTCGATATGGTGCATGCGGAAGGCGCACAGATTATTACGGTTGATTTTGATTTGACTGGGCAGGCCAAAGTGCGTGAGTCTATGCCACTCATGCAGCATCGCAAGCTACTAAAGTTCTCTTAAGTCAGACTTTTTACCGCATTCTCATTCGCTTGCATAAATTAACAAAATCCCTGCTTATTCTTCCCTAGAAATTATGGAGCATAGAAGTTCCATAAAAGAACAAGCAGGAAATACTCTCATGTCATTAGAAAAAGCAGTATATACCGCACGTGCCAAAGCTACAGGCGGTCGAGATGGCCGTGCAACCTCTGACGATCAGATTCTGGATGTGAAACTGGCAGTGCCCAAGGAAATGGGTGGCCCAGGTGGCGGGACCAATCCTGAACAATTGTTCGCTGCAGGTTATTCAGCCTGTTTTTTAGGTGCCATGAAGTTTGTTGCCAACCGGGATAAAATCAATATTAGCAAAGATGCCTATATTGAAGGTGAAGTTGGCATTGGTCCGATTCCTACCGGTTTTGGCATTGAAGTGACTTTAAATATTCATTTAGAAGGAATGGAACAGGACGAAGCTCAAAAGCTGGTCGATGCCGCACACATCGTTTGTCCTTATTCAAATGCAACCCGAAACAATATTGATGTTACTTTGAATGTCATCACCTAAGTCTACATAAGCATTCCACTCTCTATCCTGAAAAATCAGAAGTCATTTCAGGATAGAGCTGATTATTCTTATAGAATTTTGATCAAAATTACTGTGTGCTATTTCATAGAAAAATAGGGTGTGTTGACACTTTTAGCTTAAAAAATAGCGAAGTAGCAAAATCAAATCGCCAAACCCAATTTTACTATTCGCTATGCCTCGTACCATGCTGACAGATCAACACTGGCAAAAGTTGAAAACTATTTTGCGTAATTTATCTATTCATCACAACTCAAATTTACGTAATTTTATTGAAGCTATTCTCTATAGAATTAGAACAGGTTGTCCGTGGCGAGATATTCCTTCTTGTTTTGGTCATTCAAACTCTATTTTCAAACGTTTTAATCGTTGGTCAAGCAGCGGTAAGTTACTTAGATTATTCAAATTACTAGCCTCATGCCCCG
>NZ_VOZV01000073.1:0-4760 GCF_013419565.1 Acinetobacter sp. YH12072
TGTTCAAATGGCGATTCAGCGTTTAATTGGTTTTGGGAAAAAAGAAGAGTTTAAGGAAATTTTGGCAATTTTAAGAAAGCAGAATCCTGATAGGATAAGGGTTCTGTGAAATTTGTCGTGTACAGAGAATAATATTAATAAAAAATAAGGATAAATTTATGGAAAAAACTTTTATGGAAGCAATGGATTTTAGACATGCTTGTAAAATATTTGATGAGACAAAAAAGATAAAAGATGAAGATTTAAACTATATTTTAGAAGCAGGGAGAAAATCTCCTAGCTCTTTTGGGCAAGAGCCATGGAAGTTTTTGGTAATTACAAAAGTATAGCCTGAATTAGCCCTCGATTTTACATCTTGGAACCATGGCCCCCCCCTTTTTTAGGAAAAGGATGACCTTCGGTCTCTCTATTTAAAGGAAATCTTCACGCCTTTTTGTCGGATTCGGCTGAAATTTACGGGACGGTCTTATTTAAGAATGTATGGCTTAATGTTGCGAAAGAAGTTGATTTCCTCCCAATGGTTTTTAAAACCCTGCTTTATAATATCCTCTCTTATTGACCATAAGTACTCTTTTAGGTATATCGTCATTTGGTGCGCTTCATCAATTATATTAGGTGCAGACAGCGAAATGGCATTTTCTTTTCGCTGTACCTCTGAGATAATATGATTTAATGAAGATACCATTTCGTATTTAGTTTACAATATTTCCTTTTATAAAAGAAAATTGCGTAGTATGATTATTAAAAAACACCAAAAGATGTTATTCAAAGAACACATTGATATTAGCTTCAATCTCTAAACCGTTGATTTGGAAATACATAATACCCTATTTGTTCATTCTTTTGTTATTTGTTGTATGTTGCGTTATTCCATCAATAATTTTATTCCAATCTTCGAAATGTAGTTCGTGTCCGGTTCCATCAAGCGTTATTAGTTTTGAGCCGTTTATCTTTTCAAGTAAAACTGCTGAATTCTTAAAATGCCATATTTTATCGTCCGTTCCGTGTACAATTAAGGTTGGCTGATTGATTTCGCTCAATCTGTTCCAGTATTCTTCACCACCTTGCAGTGCCGCATGATTGAACATACTTATATAGTTATTAGCTCTTTTAAATTCGGCTCTAATCAGTTTTTCACTTCTTTGTTTGTCAAATTGTTTCCTGCCGCTCATCAATTCAGCACCTTGAATTAAATAATTTGCCACACTGTCTTCATTTGTCCAATCTACGGTTTCAGCTTTTCCGTGAAAATCTAAAATACGCGTATCCATTTCAGGAATTGTGGGGTCTGAGTCGCCCCAAGGACCTGATGAGATTAGTGTTATTGAACTTACCCTGTCGGCATATTTTATTGATGCTATTTGAGAAATCAGTCCGCCCAGTGAAATTCCCACAAAATTGGCTTTGACTATTTTATAGCCGTCCAAAATTGAAATAGCATCATGGGTTAAGTCAACAATATCATAGGGGGTTGAACCCGGTTCGTAATTAGTAGATTTTCCTACGTCCCTATTGTCGTAGCGAATAACAAAAAATCCCTTTTCAGATAGTTTCTGGCAAAATTCAGCATCCCAATACAACATGGATACCGTTGCTCCCGCAATCAAGAGTATTGCCGGATCTTTTTCACATCCAAAACTTTCGGTAAAAAGTCTTATTCCGTTTTTTTTAACTATTTTCTCTTTCATTTCCTCGCCTTTCTGTTTTATAGATTCATTAGTTTTTGGAACGAAAAGTCGAGGCTGAACATTTCCGTTTCGTTTATTATTGATTCTGCCTGTGCTTCTCTTCCATAAGCAAACATTTGCTGTTCATAATTTTCAATAGCCTCTTCAATGCTGTTAAATTTCCCATTGGTCAGATTATCCGACAATATCAAGGCATCCATCAACCCACTGTTTACGCCTTGTCCTGCAAAAGGAGGCATCAAATGAGCAGCATCTCCAATCATCGTTATGGGTAATGGACGCTTACTTTTCCAAGACTTATCTAAGGGAAATAGATTTAAAACCTTTGAAAGTAAGTGTATTAAAGGAGATTTTAAAAGATTACAACTCTTATTCAAATAAAAATTTACTTGATTTTTATTTGCTAAGTGGTGGAGTTGCAAAATATATAGAACTATTTATCTTAAACAGTAGTTTTGATTTAAAATCTATGATAGATACAATTATTGATCCAAACTCAATATTTTTGGAAGAGGGAAAAAATAGACTTATTGAAGAGTTTGGAAAAGAGTATGGAACATATTTTTCTATTTTAGCTTTAATCTCTGATTCAAAAACATCAAGAAGTGAAATAGAATCAATTTTGGAAAGAAATATTTCAGGACATTTATCACGACTTGAAAATGACTATAACATCATAAAATCAATTAAACCAATAAATGCTAAACCAAACTCAAAAGTACAAAAATATGAGATAGTTGATAATTTTTTATCCTTTTGGTTTAGATTTATTTTTAAATACCAATCACTAATCGAAGCTGAAAATTTCGATAGATTAAAAGAGATTATCTATAGAGATATCTCAACTTTTCAAGGAAAATTCCTTGAAAAACTTTTTGTGGAACTCTTAAAAGAGAAACAAACTTTCACTTCTATTGGCTCATATTGGGAGAGAAATAATCAAAATGAGATAGATATAGTTGCTATCGATGATATTGATAAGAAACTTCTAATTTGTGAAGTAAAACTAAATGAAAAACGGATAAACTATCAGGCTTTAGTTTTGAAATCTCAAAAATTAATTCAAGAGTATAAAGATTATGAGATAGAGTATAGGCTTTTATCGATAAAAGATATTTAAAATTAGAAAAACAGATAATAGCTGGTGCTAGAGTGGTTGCTAGGGTAATTACTCTAATTTCAAGTTGTTGCAAGTGGTTTTTGCAAACTTTGTATAAAGCCTTAATCGATATAAAAGTTAAGTTTGATTATATATAATTGTTGAATAATTTAAAAGGAGTACAAAATGAAAAAAGTTTTAATTTTAAATGGACACCAATATTATGAAAATGTTGCAAAAGGTGAATTAACTGAAAAGATTTTAGAAAAAGCGACACAATTTTTCAAAGAAAATAACTTTCTTATAAAATATACAAATATAGATAAGGGTTACGATATAAAAGAGGAGTGTGAGAAGTTTGAGTGGGCTGATTATGTGTTGTTTCAATATCCTGTTTATTGGATGGGTGTTCCTTGGATTACAAAAAAATATTTCGATGAGACTTTTACTCAAGGAAGACACTATGCAAACGACGGAAGAAGCAAAAACGATGATAGCAAAACTTATGGAAGTGGTGGATTACTAAAAGGCAAAAAATATATGCTAAGCTTGACATATAATTGTCCAAAAAGTGAGTTTAACAATCCTGATGGTTTTTTTGATGGATTATCACTAGATGAAGCAAATGTTGCTACTCATAAAACTTTTCAATTTGTTGGATTAGAACCTTTAAAACTTACTCTATGCATGATATTTTTAAAGGAGATTTGGATTTAAATAAAGAGTTAGCTAAATTTGAAGATACTTTAAGAGAGAATTTTAAGTTTAGTGTATATATAATTTGATATATTTAATTTAAGGAGCTATAATGAGTTTATTATTAAACAAAGGTAAAATAGGTGATTTGGAACTAAAAAATAGAGTTGTAATGCCACCTATGTGTATGTATAAAAGTGATAATAGTGGAGAATTAAAAGATTTCCATATGTTTCACTATACTTCAAGAGCAATGGCTGATGTTGGTTTAATTATTGTTGAACCAGCATCAGTTGAGCCAAAAGGAAGAGTTTCATCTTTTGAATTAGGACTTTGGGATGATTCTTTAATTGAAAATCATAAAAAAATGAATGAGAAGTTACACTTATTTGGAGCAAAAAGTTCTATACAATTAGCTCATGCAGGAAGAAAATCTGAAGTTGTTGATGATATTTGTGTAGCTCCAAGCTCAATTGCTTTTAGTCAAAAATCACCATATAAAGTTCCAAAAGCGTTAAGTCTTGAAGAGATAACAAAAATAAAAGAGTTGTTTGTAAATGCTGCAATTAGAGCCGAAAAAGCAAATTATGATTCAGTAGAACTTCACGCTGCTCATGGATATTTGTTGTGTGAATTTTTATCACCTTTAACAAATAAAAGAGATGATATTTATGGTGGAAGTTTAGAAAATAGGTGTAGATTAGTAATTGAAACTGCAAAAGAGATAAAAAATAGGGTAAAATTACCCCTTATTGTTAGAATTAGTGCTGATGAATGGATGCAAAATGGATGGAATATAGAAGACTCTATTTATTTATGTAAAGAGTTAGAAAAAGTTGGAGTTGATTGTATTCATGTTTCAAGTGGTGGAAATATAGAAAATCCAGATAAGATACCAAAAATTGAACCATTTTATCAAGCTAATTGGGCAAAAGAGATTAAAAAAAGTGTAGATATTCCTGTTATTGCTGTTGGTTTAATAACAACAGCAAAAGAGGGTGAATATCTTCTTGAAAATAGTTTTTGTGATTTTGTTGCATATGGAAGAGAGTTGCTTAAAAATCCAAATCTTGTATTTTATGCTGCAAATGAACTAAACGAAAAAGAGAAAATTAATAGCTCTTATGCAAGAGCATTTTTAAAATAATATTCTCTGTACACGACAAAAATAGATAACTCATTGAAATAATGTCACAATAATTGTTTTCTAACGACGAATACTATGACACATCTCAATGAGTTATATCTTATCTTAAACAAATCTCTAAAATGGAACA
>NZ_VOZV01000074.1:0-4633 GCF_013419565.1 Acinetobacter sp. YH12072
GATAATCTTTCTCGGATTCAATCAATAATTGAACCGCTCTTTCTCTGATTTCAGGGGTATATTTTACTTTTTTCATCGGGACATTCTCTCAGAAAGCTTGGTCTCCGACAAACCCGGTACGGTTCAAAAATCTTCCATTGATTTATTTATATCTGTTAAACCAGTCGCATTATGAAATGTAATATAAGTAGAAATTTCAGTATAAATGGTCATGATCTTTTCTAAATTTGAATATCTAAGCGTCTTCATTAATCAACCTTATTGATTATTAGTTTCTTCTTTTAAAGCTCTTTGTACTGTTGCTATCCCTACTTTAAACTTTTCTGCAACACCTCTAAATGTTGAATTTTCTTCAGCCATTGCTTTTCGTATTTCAACATAGTCAACCTTCCGCTTTCTTCCCTTATATAAGCCCTTCGCTTTGGCTTTTGCAATTCCTTCCTTTTGACGCTCACGGATCATGGAGCGTTCAAACTCTGCAAATGCAGCAAGCATCTGAAACATGAGTTTATTTATTGCCGATTGTGCTACATCATGACTGAAGGTCAAATTCTCTTTATGAAAAATAATGGTTATACCACGATCATTCAGACTATTCACAATTTCGTTCAGATCATTTGTATTACGTGCCAGACGATCAATACTATGAACATGCACCGTATCACCTTCACGCAGATAGTCGAGCATTGCATTTAACTGAGGACGTTCACGGCTACCACCGCTTGCCTTTTCAGTAAAGGTCTTATCCAGGCTGATTCCATCTAATTGACGTTCAGTATTTTGTTCAGTTGAACTGACTCGAATATATCCGACCTGATTAGGCATTCTGTACCGTTAGAGTTTAGATAATTAAATACATATTGTACCGAAATTAAATATTAAGTCTATAAATACGGTTTTTGAGTTGCTTTTTAAGACTTTATTTTGTTCCGTTAGGCTATGCTCTAAATATACATATTTAAATAACGAGTTTTTTCTCACTCATAAGAATTTGCAAGAATATATATACATTTATTGACATTAAGTAATTTAAATAAAATCAATATATGTATTTGCATATATGTGGAAATACGTATATAAATATATCTGAGTTTCTAATAGCAGAGTCAGTCAAAATGTTCTCGACCATAAAGATTTATCACAATCCTGAGTGTGGTACATCAAGGAATACCTTAGCTTTAATTCAAAATGCAGGAATTGAACCAATCGTTATTGAATATCTAATTACCCCACCTTCGAAAGCAGAATTAATTGAACTTATTCGTAGTGCTGGTTTAAGTGTTAGAGAAGCAATTCGTAAAAATGTACCTCCATATTCTGATTTAGAAATTGTTCGGGAAGATTGGTCTGATGAACAGCTTTTAAATTTTATGCTTCAACATCCTATTTTGATTAACCGCCCATTCGTTGTTACGGATTTAGGTACACGTTTGTGTCGTCCTTCTGAAGTTGTTTTGGATATTCTCCCGTTTCCTCAGAAAGGCGCATTTAGCAAAGAAGATGGTGAAAAAATTATTGATGAAAATGGCCTAAGAATTAAATAGCACTTTCTCATCTCTTGAATGGAAAGAATGTGAAGGAGACTTATATGGATCAAGTTAATTTTTTTAAATGCTTATCAGATGAAACACGTCTCAATATAGTGACATTAATTGTTGAAAATAAAGAACTATGTGTATGTGATTTGACTGAAAAACTACAACTCAGTCAACCTAAAATTTCAAGACATTTAGCCCTTTTACGTGCTTCAGGGCTACTTCAAGATCGCAGACAAGGCCAATGGGTTTACTACAGTATCAATCCAAAATTGGCCAACTGGTGTTATGAAATTTTAGATATTTTGAAGACGGTTCAATCTCAATCAAAGCTGGATGATCAACACCCCCTTTCTGTAAATAGTTATTGTGAGTAATTCAATGAAATTTTTATTTTTATGTACTGGAAATAGCTGCCGTAGCATTTTGTCTGAAGTTTTGTTTAATAGCCGAGCACCAGAAGGTTGGAAAGCCTATAGCGCTGGGAGTAAGCCTTCAGGTCAAGTTCACCCGCTAACTTTAGAAACCCTTGAAAACTTAGGGTTATCTACTGAAGGTTTATGGAGTAAAACGATTGATGACTGTGAACAGTACCAACCTGATGTTGTGATCACGGTATGTGACTCTGCTGCTCAAGAAGCCTGTCCACTTTATTTGGGTGGAGCAATCAAGGCACATTGGGGCCTAGCTGATCCTTCACACCTGGAAGTAAATAAAGAAGAAAAAATGAAAGCTTTTATGACCACTGTTGAACATATCAACCGTCGTTTAGATGCTTTATTTGCCCTAGATGTAAATAAACTTTCTCGTCCTGAACTCATTGCTGAAATCAATAAAATTTCGAATGTTGAGTAAGAGATATGTCTGAAAAACGCTTATCCTTTTTAGATCGTAACCTGACGCTATGGATTTTTATTGCCATGGCTCTAGGTATTGCAATCGGAAACTTCTTTCCGCAAGCTTCTGTCGCACTCGATCAATTAAGTATCAACTCTGTGAATATTCCAATTGCAGTTGGTCTTATTCTGATGATGTATCCCCCCCTGGCAAAAGTGAACTATGCGACGTTGCCACAAGTATTTAAAGATAAAAAAACACTAACTTTATCTTTAATACAAAACTGGCTAATTGCCCCAGTACTGATGTTTGCTCTGGCTATTATATTTTTACATAGCTATCCCGAATATATGACTGGTGTCATCCTAATTGGTCTAGCTCGATGTATTGCCATGGTATTGGTTTGGAATGGCCTAGCTTGTGGTGATAATCAATATGTTGCAGCCTTAGTTGCCTTTAACAGTATCTTCCAGATTTTATTCTTCAGTACCTATGCCTGGTTATTCCTGACCTTCCTGCCACCTTATTTCGGTGTTGCTTCACAGGTCATTAATGTTGATTTCTGGACCATCACCCATGCTGTTCTGGTTTATCTTGGTATTCCATTTCTGTTGGGTTTCTTAACGCGTTGGATTCTGGTGAAACAAAAAGGGGTAGAGTGGTATGAAACTCAGTTTATTCCGAAAATCAGCCCGCTGAGTTTAATGGCTTTACTGTTCACGATTCTGGCCATGTTTAGCCTAAAAGGTGGTGATGTCGTGAGTCTTCCACTGGAAGTTTTACGAATCGCGGTTCCTTTAACCATTTACTTCGTTTTGATGTTCTTTATCAGCTTCTTCATGAGTAAATGGATGGGCAATGACTATCCTAAGACCACAGCAATCGCATTTACTGCAGCCGGGAATAATTTTGAATTATCACTGGCAGTCGCAATTGCCACTTTTGGTATCGCTTCACCTGTTGCTTTTACCACGATTATTGGTCCATTGGTCGAAGTTCCGGTGTTGATTGCCTTGGTGAGTGTTTCGCTCTGGCTGAGAAAAAAAGTTTTTAAAGAGGCCTAATTCTATGAATCTCCCAAACGTAGATCTTAATCTTCTTGAGCAACCGACTTTTGAAAAAGTTCAGGCAAAAGAACTTGCTCATCCCCCTCGCATTTTGCTCCTTTACGGCTCGAATCGAGAACGCTCTTACAGTCGCCTTGCCGTTCTTGAAGCCGGTCGAATCCTGGAGCATTTTGGGGCGGAAGTAAAAATCTTTCATCCTAAAGGGCTTCCTTTACCTGAAGATGCGGATACTGAGCATCCAAAAGTAAAAGAGTTGCATGAACTTTTAGCATGGTCAGAAGGCATGGTCTGGTGTTCACCTGAACGCCATGGTTCTATGAGTTCAATTTTTAAATCACAAATAGACTGGATTCCACTGGCAGGGGGTGCAATCCGTGCCACCCAAGGTAAAACTCTTGCCTTGATGCAAGTCAGTGGCGGATCACAGTCATTTAACAGCCTGAACCAGATGCGTATTTTGGGTCGTTGGATGCGGATGATCACCATTCCAAATCAGTCCTCAGTTCCAAAAGCATTCTTGGAATTCGAAGAAGATGGACGAATGAAACCTTCAGCTTTCTATGACCGGATTGTGGATGTGATGGAAGAGTTATTTAAGTTCACCCTACTGACCCGTGGTCAAAGCAAATACCTGACAGATCGTTATTCTGAACGTAAGGAATCGGCTGAAGAATTATCTAAACGTGTGAATCAGCGTAGTTTGTAAACGCTAGGTGATATTAAATGCAAAAGAGACATTCTAAATTAATTATTCTAGGTTCAGGCCCTGCGGGTTATAGCGCAGCTGTATATGCTGCACGTGCCAACTTAAAGCCAACGCTGATTGCCGGTTTACAGCTAGGTGGTCAGTTGACCACAACAACCGAAGTCGACAATTGGCCGGGTGACCCTGAAGGTCTAACTGGTCCTGCACTCATGGAACGTATGCAAGCGCATGCTGAACGCTTTGGTACTGACATTGTCTATGACCATATCAACGAAGTTGATTTAAGCGTTCGTCCATTCGTTCTAAAAGGTGATATGGAAGAGTTCACTTGTGATGCCCTGATTATTGCAACAGGTGCAACGGGCACTGTTGCAAATAACCACGAATGGTAAGCTGAAGACTGTTTTAGCTAAAGGTGCAGCATATGAATCCTTTCCATGGTCGGCATTTTCAGGGCGAAATCATTCTTTGGGCTGTGCGCTGGTATT
>NZ_VOZV01000075.1:0-4552 GCF_013419565.1 Acinetobacter sp. YH12072
GCGGTTTTAGAAGGAGTTGTAATTTTTCAAAAAAGATTGAAAACCATTTTAAAGCTTTCGACTTAACCTTTTTTTACATCAATAATGGCTTCATTTAATGTCAGCATACTTTTTGAAACACCACCAATAATCTTTCAGTAAGAACAAGAAAAAAAGGTAGGCTGAAATGAGTTATACCCTAAAAATGCATCGCGTATTCAGTGCGCCACCGGAACGGGTGTACCGGGCCTTTATTCATCCAGATGCTATTGCAAAATGGCTAGCACCGCATGGCTTTACTGCCAGAGTTGAGCATGCCGAAGTCAAACCGGGAGGCAGCTATAAAATCACCTTGACCAATTTTGCCACTGGTACCCAGCATCATTTACATGGCACCTATCATGAAGTTATTCCTAACCAGTTACTGCGCTATACCGATTGCTTTTCTACACCTGAGGTCAAAGGTGAAATTGAAGTCACGCTCATCTTTGAAAAAGTGTCTGTAGGCACCAGCCTGCATATTATTCAGGTGGGTTATCCGGATCTGGTACCGCCATCTGCATGCCACTTAAGCTGGCAGGAGTCATTGCAACTTTTGTCCTGCTGGTCAATCCACATATTTTGGATGGTTAGGTTCAGTTAATTAAGTTGAGCGGGAGATCCTTTTAAAGCTTGAGCATGAGCCCACCCAAAGATGCTATAATTCAGCTTTAATTTTTTGTTTTTTCTTTTATTTTTTTATTTTGTTGAGGTTGCTATGACTCTACCACAATGCCCAAAATGCCAGTCTGAATATACTTATGAAGATGGTGACTTGTTGATCTGCCCAGAATGTGGACATGAGTGGAAAGAAGGGGAAGCAACTGAGGAAACCGTGGTCATCAAAGATGCGCATGGCAATCTGCTGGCTGATGGCGACACAGTTACGGTGATTAAGGATCTTAAAATTAAAGGATCTTCTTCAGTGGTTAAAGTCGGGACTAAGGTCAAAAATATTCGTCTATTACCCGATGCAACTGATGGACATGATATTGACTGTAAAATTGATGGCATTGGCGCCATGAAGCTCAAATCTGAATATGTGAAAAAAGCCTGATACATTCTTATACGAATGAGTGCTTTCGGTCTTCGGGTTTGAAGGTTTATGCTTATTCCTCAAACTCGAAGATCAATCTCTTCTGATTGCCATATCATGCCTGGATCTATGCTTTATGCCTCATCTTCATCTTGAATATTCAGATAATATTCAGCAGCTTGAAACCCGACCTTTAATGTTGGCAATTCACCAGGCCTTATTTAACGCCGGTTATATTAATGACGCGAATGATTTAAAAAGTAGGGCGATTGTACAGCAGGATTTTGTGATTGGACTAGAGCAGGAGACAGATCAGGCTTATGTGCATGCCAAAGTTTCTCTCCTGACTGGTCGTAGTCTGGCCATCCGACAAGCTATTTCCAAGCTGGTACTTCAGGTCATGCAGCAGCATATTGTCTCGCAGCCGGGGCTAAAGATTCAACTCTGTGTTGAAATTCTGGAAATGGACAAAGAAACTTACACTAAAGCTATTATTTGATTTTTTTAGATTGAAGTGAGGACTAGGAAATAAAGTTTTCTGAGCTCCTCTCTTTATCTTGAATACATCAGAACTTAATAAAAAATTGAGAAGTATCAAAGCGATTTTGAAATATAAAGAACGATAAATAAAACTAGAGCATGAAAATTTAAATAATCAGTCAAAATTCACCTGATTATTGCAGTTGATCAGAAAATTTTGCCTATAATTAAAAAAATAGTGTAATTTTAGGTATTAGGTCACACTTTTGACCTGATATATGGGGGATGGGTAAAACCAGGACCCATTCACATAATTAAAAATAATGAAAAACAAGAAAGACTGAAAGTAATGAGATGCTTGAAATCTCGGTTTTCAAGTCTGAATAAAACCTTATAGAGAGGTATTCAATGAAAATAATAGGGGAAGAATGTCTGGCTCAGGAAGTCAGGACATTTTTACAAAAATGGGATCAAGCTATTTGTTCACTTGAATTCAGCGAAATTCGTCAACTTTGCCGACCAGATGTCTGTCTGATTGATATTAGCTCCGAACTGAAAGGGATCGAGGCTTATCAGGCTGCATGGCAACAGTACCGCCCATATATGCGCAACAATGGTATGCGCGTTGAACGGAAGGAGGTCACCATTCAGGTCAATAATGACATGGCTTTCGTATATGGTTATGTCCGGATTGCCTATGCGGCGATGGAACGATATTTTCCTTTGCAATGGTGCCGCTTCAGCATGGTCTTGAGCAAGCAGCAAGATCAGTGGCAATTGCATTATCAACATATTTCTGTTCCTGTTCAGGAGAAAACTGAAAAACTGCGTCCTGTGAAACTGGCAGGTTAAGGCGCAAGTTTTAAATTTCATTGAAACAAGATTATCACGTCTATTTGTCCATTCTTGAATAGAAATCGCCATAAAAAAGCCTGAATCGTTCAGGCTTTTTTATTTAGGGGAGATTAGAAACGTTTTGGAATGCGCTGACCATTCGGTACCGGAATTTCCGCATTTTTTAATACACCAAATAACCAGGTTTCTGCATGTTGTACGGCTGTTTTCAACTGTTCACCCAAGGCTAGACGTCCGGCAATGAAACTCGCCAGTGAACAGCCTGAGCCATGATATTCACCTTCCAGGCGCGGACAACGGGTTTCGTTGATCAATTCACCCTGAATATATAGACGGTTCTGGATATAGTCGGGAGTATCTTCGTGGCCACCTTTAACAAGAATCGCGTGGGCACCCATTTCGAACAGTTTCTGCGTGGCTTGATCTAAATCCTGCTCACCTGTCAGAGCGCGCAACTCGACTGTATTTGGAGTTAAAATCGTGGCTAGCAGAATCAGTTGTTTAAACGCTTTGACCAGTGTGGCTTGATTGCCGAGTGAGCCACCACTATTGGCTACCAGCACTGGATCCAGTACATACTGATAGTCCGGATGCGCAGTTAGAAATTCTGCCAGTGCTTCAATATTTTCAGTCGTTCCCAGCATGCCTGATTTAACACAACGAATCGGCAGATCCTTTACCACAGCATTGGCCTGAGCCAGCAGTAATTCCTTTGAAGTTGCTTCAAAACCAAAGACCTGTTGTGAGTTCTGGATAGTCAGGGCTGTACAGGCTATTGCAGCATGAGCACCACTTTGACCGATGGCTTCAATATCTGCTTGAAGGCCTGCTCCCCCTGAAGGATCTAAACCTGAAAAGCAAAGTACGGTAGGTCGCAAAATGATGTCCTTCATTCACTAAAATTGCCTTAGTATAGGCAAATTTATTCAAACTCTCGATATTAATTTCTATCACTTGCAAGAACGGTCTGTCAGGCAAAATTTCGTATGTTTTATCTGATCAAAATATAGAGTTGATTACCCTGAAAATGGGCATTCTTGGCTTGTTTTTATGGCCTAATAATTGCTTTAGGGTAGACAAATCTGGCTATACTCACGATATGAATTGATGTCGGCTGCAAACATAGGGGACAAGGTGTGATTCAGAATATTTTAATTGACTTGGATGGTACATTAACTGATCCAAAAGTGGGGATTACGACTTCTGCCCGCTATGGTCTGGAAAAGGTGGGTCATCCGATCAGTGAAGACACGAATATTGACTGGATTATCGGGCCTCCTCTAAAAGCTTCGCTAGCCAAAATTCTGAATGTAGATGCGGATGATACCCTGGCTGAACAGGCACTAATGGCATATCGTGAGCGTTTTGCAGTGACTGGCTTATATGAAAATCACGTCTTTGAAGGCGTAGCTGAAACTCTGGCGGAACTTAAACGCCGTGGTTATCGCCTGTTTCTCGCAACAGCAAAACCAACCGTTTATGCCAAACAGATTCTGGAACATTTTAATCTGGCCCAGTATTTTACTGAGATTTATGGCAGTGAGCTGAATGGTGATCGGACCAATAAAGGGGAACTGATTCAGTATATCCTGGAACAACAAGGCATACAGGCTGATCAATGCATTATGGTGGGGGACCGTGAGCATGATATTTTTGGTGCCCGCCATAATGGGATTGAGTCGATTGCAGTCAAATACGGCTATGGTTCAGAAATTGAATTACAGCAGGCACAGCCTAAATATACGATTGAGAACTTTAGTCATTTATTAGACTATTTAAAATAATTTTTTATTTTCATTAAAAATAAAATGCTTCTATGTTTAGGAGCATTTTTTATATTCATTATTAACAATAATTTTTAACTTCACCTTTTGAATAGAAATCTGTTTTATTGCGTTAACTTGATTAATTGTTTGTATACTTTTGTTCTAATATTTTTCATGCTTACATAAATATAATAATGCATTTTATGTGATTAATGTCATATTTTAATGAACCTATTTGATTATAATTCACAAAAACATATTTTCCATATTTTAACCCGAATCCTGCTTAAGCCGATGACTTCATAATTTGAATTGTTGGCTTATTTTTATGGATCAGTTGATATGCACACAAGGACGCGTAAATCCCTCCTAGAAATCCATGAACACTACGTGCTTT
>NZ_VOZV01000076.1:0-4386 GCF_013419565.1 Acinetobacter sp. YH12072
GATAAGACCATAGCGAGTAAGCATACCAGTTGTGCTGGCGACCATAGCAAGAGTGAACCACCTGATCCCTTCCCGAACTCAGAAGTGAAACCTCTTAGCGCTGATGGTAGTGTGGGGTCTCCCATGTTAGAGTAAGTCATCGCCAGCTCATTATTCCAAAAGCCCTCTGCTCATGCAGGGGGCTTTTTTTATGCGTGGGGTTTCTAGAAAAAGAAGTAAATAACCTCCTAATTGTACCTAGATAATAGAAATATAAATAACGTGAAAAGTATAATTAATTAACTTCGCCTTATTTTCTTATTGATCTGTCTAAAAAATATTCGATCTACGACTTTAGCCTAAATTTTATTAAAAAAATCTAACTTGGTAAGTTTTGCAGTAGACAAGGTTTAAAGAATCATCCATTTTATATACAAAAGTGAATTAACGTTCATTTTTTCATAGAATAAAAAAGCTCACAATTGGAGGTGAGGAAAAATGACAGCAACAACAGTGAATGTGAATGCTGTAGTGGATGAAGCAAAGTTTAAACCTTTTCATTTAAAGATCGTACTTTGGTGCGTATTTGTCGTTATTTTTGACGGTTATGATCTGGCAATCAACGGTGTTGCTTTACCCCTACTGATGCAAGAATGGAATATGACGGCAGTTCAGGCCGGAATGCTTGCAAGTACCGCTCTGGCCGGCATGATGTTTGGTGCCATGCTCTTCGGTATGCTGGCAGATAAAATTGGACGAAAAAATGTCATCCTGATTTGTGTGACCTTATTCAGTGGATTTACGTTCTGGGGCGGTTTTGCCTCTGGTCCGACTGAATTTGGCATCCTACGTTTTATTGCGGGCTTAGGTATTGGCGGTGTATTGCCGAATCTGGTCGCATTAACTTCTGAATATGCGCCACAAAAAATGCGCAGTACTTTAGTGACTACCATGTTTAGTGGCTATGCAGTCGGTGGGATTATGGCGGCGTTATTAGGTGCCTGGTTTACCCCAAGTTTTGGTTGGGAAATCATGTTCTATATCGCAGGTATTCCATTATTGATGCTGCCTATACTGTATTTGTATTTACCGGAATCTTTAACTTTCCTGGTAAAGAAACAGCAAAATGAAAAGGCCAGTAAAATTGTTCAGCAGATCAGTCCTGAGCAAAATGTCACTGCAAGTACCCAGTTTGTACTGAATGAAGTGCATGCACCCGATGCTTCAATTGCTGCTTTATTTAAGCAGGGCCGTAGCATGAGTACCTTATTATTCTGGTGCTGCTTCTTTATGTGTCTGCTTATGGTCTACGCATTGGGTAGCTGGTTACCAAAACTGATGATGGCAGCGGGTTATTCTCTGGGTAACAGTTTGATGTTCCTGATGGCCATGAATATTGGTGCAGTGGTTGGAACCATTGGTGGTGGTATTCTGGCGGATCGTTTCCATCTGAAACCCGTCATTATTGGCATGTTCCTGTTGGGTGCAGTTTCATTAGTTGGATTAGGCTTTAACTCTCCACAAGCTGTGATCTATCTGTTAGTCGCTGCTGCAGGTGCTTCGGCAATTGGTAGCAGTATTCTGCTCTATAGTTTCGTGGCTCAGTACTATCCATTGGCAATCCGCTCTACCGGTATTGGTTGTGCGTCCGCAGTCGGTCGGGTAGGGGCAATCGTTGGTCCAATTATTATTGGATTCTTGTTGGGTATGGAGCTGCCACATAAAATGAATTTCTTGGCTGTTGCGATTCCAGCCATTATCGGCGCGATTTCAGTGGCGATGATTGTACGTAAAGATCTGAATGCAGAACGAAATGCTGAGACCTCACTGGCGAAACAGAAGCTGAATTCTATTAAAACCTAGTCACTTTTTGCCAATCCACTTGCTATAAATCTGAATTGAGTCAAAAGATCCCTTTCATAAGAAAGGGATTTTTTGTTTAAAGTATAAAAATCATTCATAAAAAATTGAATAAATCAAAAAATCATTGGTCTATAGACTATTTATATAAGCATTTTAATGAGAATAATAAATGTCTAATTATTCAATTATTTAGTTTTATAAAAATGTGATAAATCACACAAATAGCCGCTATTTTATGGCTGAAATTGCTCCATCATTTGGTCTTATTGTGCACTAAATCTCACTTGCGTATATTGCTAAAACTTGAATATTCCCCCGGATATTCAAAAGGATTTTATGGACAAGTACTCATGGGAGATGAGAACGATGACAACGGAAACAGTAGATATAAATTCTGTAGTCGATAATGCGAAATTTACGCCTTTTCACTTCAATGTAGTTGCTTGGTGTTTACTCATTATCTTGTTTGACGGCTACGATTTAGCAATCAATGGTGTTGTTTTACCTTTATTAATGCAGGACTGGGGCTTAAGTGCCGTTCAAGCGGGAATGCTTGCCAGTACTGCACTTGCCGGCATGATGTTTGGCGCGATGATCTTTGGTTCTCTAGCAGATAAAATTGGCCGTAAAAAAGTCATCATGATCTGTATCGTATTATTCAGTGGTCTGACCTTTGCCGGCGGTTTTGCTTCAAACCCGACTGAGTTCGGAATTTTACGTTTCCTTGCCGGTCTGGGCATTGGTGGTGTTATGCCAAACCTGGTGGCACTCACCTCTGAATATGCACCACAAAAAATGCGTAGTACCTTAGTAACTACTATGTTTAGTGGTTATGCGGTAGGTGGTGTGATGGCTGCCTTATTGGGTTCATGGTTTACCCCAAGTTTTGGTTGGCAAATCATGTTCTTTATCGCAGGTATTCCATTATTCTTATTACCAGTGATCTGGAAATTTCTGCCAGAATCTTTAGCCTTTATCGTCAAAGACAATAAACAGGAAAAAGCACGTCAAATAGTACGTCGTTTGGCTCCAAATCTAAGCGTTACAGACACTACCACCTTTAAACTGCCACAGGAAAATGTACCTGAAGCAGCAAACGTGGTGAGCCTGTTCCGTCGTGGCCGTGCGGTAAATACGTTATTGTTCTGGGTTGCTTTCTTCACTTGCCTATTAACCATGTATGCACTGAGCAGCTGGTTACCGAAGCTGATGATGGCAGCGGGTTACTCAATGGACAACAGCCTGATGTTCATGATGGCGATGAACGTAGGTGCAGTGGTTGGCATTGTCGGTGGTGGTATTTTGGCTGACCGTTTCCACCTGAAACCGGTATTGATGTTCCTCGGTATGATGGGTGCGATTGTGATGAGCTCAATGGGCTTTGCATCTAACCAGTTCCTGCTTTACATCCTGGTGTTCCTGGCTGGTGCAGCATCAATCGGTTCGCAAATGTTGCTATACAGCTATGTTGCGCAGTTCTACCCATTGGCAGTACGTTCAACAGGTATTGGCTGGTCATCTGCGATTGGTCGTATGGGGGCGATTGTTGGCCCGATCCTGATCGGTGGCTTACTCGGTATGAACCTGCCTGCACACTTTAACTTTATGGCGGTGGGTTTACCGGTACTGATTACAGCGATTGCAGTTGCTCTGATCATGCATGATGATGAATCTGAAAAGATTGGTTCAGCAGATACAATTCCTGCAAAAGCTTAAAACCAAGTTTGAAATAAGAAGCCTCCGAAAAGGGGGCTTTTTTATTTACTGTTCATCTAAAGCAATTTAGATTAAAAAATTATGAGTTTAAAAGTTATTAAAAATGGACTATCGCGAGCAATGGGAAAATTTTTTAAATCCTGAAGTATTTAAAGATCGACTAATTAATATTTCGATGTACATAACTATTTATGAAATGTTGAAAGATTCAATTATTAATCGACTCAAAGACTTTTATGTTATGACTTTAATTGGTGCTAAGGATTTAGAAGGAGAGGAAGAATATAGAACAAAAGTTTTATCAAGACATAAAAATCACCTCTACGCTTCTATTTCTTGGTTAATAGAGAATGGAGTCATTAATGAAGAAGATAAAGAAAATATTGAGGCCTTAAAAAGTTATAGAAACTATTTAGCACATGAAATGAGTAATATCGTTTTCAATGGTGAAATAAAAGACCTTATGCAAAACTTTCTATGTACATATCAATTGATTCATAAAATTGAAAACTGGTGGATTATTAATTTTGAAATGGCAATCAATCCAGATTTTGCCGATACCAATCTGGAAGATATTGATGTTAATAATATCGAGTCAGGAAAAAAACTAATGATTGATATGGCCTTGTCAGTACTATCAGGAAGCGAAGAGCTATTAAAAAAATTCAAAAGTAATTAGGGTGTGTTGACACTTTTAGCTTAAAAAATAGCGAAGTAGTAAAATCAAATCGCCAAACCCAATTTTACTATTCGCTATGCCTCGTACCATGCTGACAGATCAACACTGGCAAAAGTTGAAAGTTATTCTGCGTAATTTATCCATTCACC
>NZ_VOZV01000077.1:0-3998 GCF_013419565.1 Acinetobacter sp. YH12072
CCATTTCACTAAAAACTGCTCGAGGTACACCAACCAAGCGCTGGAATTCAGAATCTGAAAAACGATTTAATTTCTGATATTTCATGAAATCTATATTGAGGCAGTTTTTACTTTCGCAAGAGGTCTATTGTTCTAGATTTTGTTGGAACAAAATTCTTTATAGTTTCGTCGTATACCTCATTGAGAAAACTTAGCTCTATTGCTTTATATTTATTCATAAGATGCATCAATTTATTTAAAAGACTGTGAAGATTCTTTATAACATTTCATTTAATTAAATAAATATTATTTTTAAGAAATAAAAATGTATATACCTGTAAAAAAAGCCCACTTATGATGGGCTTTCGTTTCATCTTTTAAACTTATCTATTCAGAAGCTTTAAGCTCATCAGACAATTTTTCTAAACTCTTTGCTCTTTCTTGTTCGCTAGAAAGATTATATAAATGGAAACACAGAAAGAATATAAATGCCAAAAATACTCTGCCTAAAATTACAACTCTTTTGTGTTTCAAAAGATTCAACTTAATTTAAGCATGGACCTTAGTATGAATCCTTTTGTTTAATAAACCAACAAAAAGGCCCATCTTTCGATGAGCTTCTTCATAGCAACGCTTCTTAAGTCGGGAGTCAATCAAGATAAACTTGCTGGACTGATCCGCTTAGCGAGTTACCAACTTAGATTTAATCTATCACACCTACTGATGCAAAAATAGCCCTTACGGAACTAGATGCTACCGTCTCTAGTATTCATATATTAAGTATAAGTAAATAAAAATATTAATCAGTTTATTTGAGTCAAAAAAAACCCACATCATTGGGGACGATGTGGGCAGAACTCTAAATTCAAAACGTGGATATTTTTGAACATATGGTAAAATATAATGAAAATATTGTATGCAGTCAATCACACTTTCATATTAAGTCGATGATTAACAATCATATTGACCAATAAAATAGAAATAAGTCACTTATTCAAATTTCTAGTTAATCTCAGTCCCGTTGACCAGATCTATTACTTAGCTTAGCTAGGCTATTCAAGCCAGATACATAGTAAGAAATTAAGCCAAACTTTTCTTTAGGCAATAAAAAAGCCCACATTGCTGTGGGCTCTTCCCCTTTATCATTTTGCGCTGATTCAGGATTGTTGACGAAATGTACAACGGTCAAACAATAGCCAATTCATGACAAATATAAATATATATAGGAATTAAATATCCATCCATACATAAAAAGTCTAAATTGTGATCTTTGGAGTCAATAATTTCTAGTTTGAACTTGATAAAGCTTTATTTTAGGCAACAAAAAAGCCCATCTTTCGATGAACTTCTGCAAAATAGCACCCAGCAATGAGTGTATTATCAGATCATCTTATCAATCTAATCCACATGACTGGTTGCCCGTATAAGTCTTCCTTATTACACTGATTAATCCAAAGACTTTTCAACACAATTATTTTTCTAAATTGTTGATTCCATCTCGGTGCATAATATTGATGACTATCATCCTGCTATTCACCTTTATCTCTAGTCCAAATCTTTAAACTTTTAAACGAAATGAGTGATCTAAAAGTCAGCAAGACTTTCCTTGATCATGGAAAATAATAATACTGCGCAAACCGTGAACAATAGCCCGATCAAAGCAAATAAAGGATCCTGATAAATAAGGCCCAAAACCATAAGAAAAACAGCAAGGATGACAAGGAAAATAATGCCGCATATTTTAAAGAGATACATATCTAGAACCTAAAGCAAAAGCTATGCTTTCAAGAAGCAATTTTTGTTCCTTTTTTAAATAATTTTTATATTTATTATCTATATAAATTGATCAATATTCTATTTATTGGTATGAAGCTAGTATATGAAATACGGATTTATTCAGTAACCATATTTCGAACAAAATTCAGAAATCGAGACATTAAAAAGCCACTCTAAAGAGTGGCTCAATGATCAAATTTTTTTATTGATATTCAATTATAACGGTCACTATTTTCAAATAAGAATTTTAATAAATATTCTTTCTTTACCCAAAATAATCTCGACATGCATTCCTCCATGAAAGGTCAAAATATTCCTGATCTACCTGCCGTCTTTCAATCAGCACAATATTTTTATTCACTACAATAAACCTCCGATGCTTCATTTCATTCGTAGATTTATCTCTGAAACTAACCTCACCACATCCTCCCTCTTTTTGATGAAATTGAACCAGGTCTGAATTCGGTAAAGCATTCCTTACCATCTCCCTAAATTTTTTTAAATCCTCATCCTGTAGGATCTTAGAGTCAGCTTCTTGCTGTGTATTTGGTTGACTACACCCCAGAAGTATTAAAGCTACAAGAGGCAAGATAATTAGTTTTTTCATAAGCTGTCCTCCTGAGAAAGAGGATCACATTATTTTTAAAGTATGGCTATTATTAAAATGAATAGTTTTGTAAACCATTCAACTTTATCAATAAATTTAATCAGGAAAATTTAGAACAGATGAAAAGGTATAATAGCTAAAAAGAGCTTGCTGTTTCTCTGAAAATATCAAAGTTCTGAATATTATATAACCCGAATCATAGATAAGAAATTCAGTTGAAAAAAAAGATGGCTAAGTTGATAAGTGAGTTACCACACAAACTATTTAACCAGCCATCCTATGTTCGAGTTTACAACTTTATTCTGTACGATTGACGATTTTTTTTCAGAAAAATGAAGCCATCTATTGGCAATATTTAAAACAAGAAAATCCGAAGGTCAGGCAGAGATCAGGGGTTCTTTGTTTATCTGAAATCATTTTTATCGCGGTCTGGTATAAGAACTCTCAACTTCATCATTTCAAAGCCTTTTATGGCATGATACAGCGCTTTTATTATAAGCTTTTCAAGGCCCTCCCATCCTATCAGCGGATGGTTCATTTAATCAATCAACATCAACTCGCACTTCAAGCATTGCATATTTCTCTAACTTCTAGCGCTCAAACAGCTTGTGCCTGGGTTGATTCTACAACTTTACCCGTATGTAAGAATCAGCGTATCCAACGTCATAAATCTTTAAAAAAGATTGCCACACGAGCTAAAAGCTCAATGGGGTGGTTCTATGGATGTAAATTACATGTATTAGTAGATGCTCAGGGTCAATTTATTCAGACCCAACTGTCAAATGGCCATACTTCAGATATAAAAATTCTGCCGAAGCTAGCTCAAGGCTACATCGGTAAAATCTTTGGTGATCGTGGCTACATCAGTGAAACTTTAAAAGAAAAATTGGTAAAGCAGGATATTGAATTAATTACCTATCATCGCAAGAATATGCGACCAGTGAAGCTATCATCAGAAGATGAAATGATGCTAAGACAACGCAATAAAATAGAGACCATCTTTAGCTTACTGAAGCAGCAATATAACTTGGTAAGCAGTCGCCATCGTTCCATTTCAGGTTATTTGGCTGGGATTTATGCATCCTTGTGTGCTTATCAAATCTGTCATCACAATAAGCCTCAATTTACAACGATGTAAAACTAGGCTTATCCATGATTGGGGTTTATATAAGACTTGTCAGAGATGACTCTACTGAAAGAATGGGAGACCTCACAACCTTTTCTTGCTAGTTGTGAGGCCCTTTAAAGGCATTATTCAACAGGGTTTGCTGCTTGACTGTCTACCTGTTCATTCTGAGGAGTAGGATTGTTTGAACCGTCCTTTTTGTATTTCATTTTCTTATAACAATAACCTGCAAGTACACCTGCACCAATTAACGTTAACAACTTCATCTTTCACCTCATGCTCATAAATGCAAGCCTATATAACTAACATCTATATTTGTAGCTTTCCAAAGCCATTTAGAGTGTTTTTTTAAATAAAAAGTTAAATTATGTATATCTGTATAGATTAGACCTCTTTCATAAATCATTTTTTGCTCAGTTCCAAGTTGTAGATTCCAGCGATTAAATTGAATCTCAAACCAAGCCTTTTACCTCTATTTCGATAACGCTCAGCAAGGATTTTGAAGGTTTT
>NZ_VOZV01000078.1:0-3771 GCF_013419565.1 Acinetobacter sp. YH12072
AGTACCAGCGTACGGCCCACAGAATGATGTCACGCTGAAAATGCCGGCCTTTGAATGGGTTCATGTGCAGCTCCATCAGCAAAAGGGGATGATAAGTTTATCACCACCGACTATTTGCAACAGTGCCTTTTATTTTGATGGGCTTTCCTTTAGAATAGCGCCATTCTTCTTGTCGAATGTCAGTACAGTTCCATGATTCAGTTAGATCAGTTAACCATACGCCGCGGTGGACGCATCCTTTTCCAGAAAGCCTCCATGCAATTGCATCCTGGATGGAAAATTGGCCTGACCGGTGTCAATGGAGCCGGCAAGTCGACCCTATTTTCAGCACTATTGGGTGGGATTGAGTCTGACAGTGGTTCCCTGACCCGTCCTGCAGTCTGGACTGTGGCGCATATGGCCCAGGAAATCAAAGCCTTGAATATGAAGGCGATTGATTTTGTCCTGTCTGGCGATGAGGAATACTGGGATATCCAACAAAAGCTGAATCATCCTGAACAGCTGGATGATGCTGAACTGGCACGCCTATATGGCCGCTTTGACGAAATTTCCGGTTATGTGGCACCCTCTAAGGCTTCACAGCTGATGGCAGGTTTGGGCTTTATGGATTATCAATCCGAGCTGGATGTTGCCAGTTTTTCGGGGGGATGGCGTATGCGTCTCAATCTGGCGCGTACTTTGATGAGCCGTTCTGATCTGTTATTACTGGATGAACCGACCAACCATTTAGATTTAGATGCGATTCTTTGGCTAGAAGATTGGCTCAAATCCTATGAAGGCACCTTGGTGCTGATTTCACATGACCGGGATTTCCTGGATGCCATTACCGATCATATTTTACATATCGAAAATCAGGAACTGATACTTTATACCGGTAATTACTCGACTTTTGAGCGTACCCGTAGCGAACGTCTGGCACAGCAGCAACAAGCCTATGAAAAGCAGCTTGAAGTGCGTGCCCATCTACAAAAATTTATTGACCGTTTTAAGGCCAAAGCCACCAAGGCAAAACAGGCCCAGAGCCGAATCAAGCAGCTGGAGCGTATGCAGGAACTCTCTGTTGCGCATGTAGATACGCCGTTTACTTTCAGCTTCCGTGAACCAACCAAAATGAGTTCACCATTACTACAACTGGAAAATGCCGATATCGGTTATGGCGATAAGCTGATTGTGCGTAATGTTACCCTGCAAATTACTCCAAATAGCCGTATTGGTCTGCTGGGGATGAATGGTGCTGGTAAATCGACTCTGATTAAATCTCTCGTCGGTGATTTAGCTTTAATTAAAGGTCTTCGTAAAGACTCAGAATTGTTAAATATTGGCTACTTTGCCCAGCACCAGATGGATGCACTGGATGGTAGCGCCAGCCCGATGTTGCAGCTGGCACGTATCGCTGATCCTAAAATTAGTGAGGCCAGCTTGCGTTCTTTCCTCGGCAGCTTCGGCTTTAGCGGCGAACGCATGGATACACCAAGTGAAAGTTTCTCGGGTGGTGAACGTGCCCGTTTAGCACTTGCATTAATCGTATGGCAGCGTCCAAACGTGCTGATTCTGGATGAACCAACCAACCATCTGGATCTGGATATGCGTCATGCTTTAACGATGGCACTACAAGATTTCGAGGGTGCTGTCGTGCTGGTTTCGCATGAACGTCAGCTGATCGCCAGTGTCTGTGATGAGCTGCTGTTAGTTCATAACGGCAAATGTACTGAATTTGATGGTGATCTGGTGGCTTATGCCGAGTGGTTACGTCAGGCACGTGCAGAATTATTAAAAAATGCGCCTAAAACTGCTGAAGTGGTGAAAACACAGCAAGCTGAAGCGAAATCTGTACCGAGTAAAATGGATAAAGAAACCCAACGCAAGGAGGCTGCTCGCCAACGTGAGCAGACTCGGCCGATTCGCAAAAATATTGAAAAATGTGAAAGCCAGATCGGAAAGTTGCAGCCAAAACTCGCTGCAATTGAAGAAAAGCTGGCAGATACTGGTCTGTATGATGCAGCGCGTAAGGATGAATTGCTTAAGCTCATGAATGAGCAGACTGAACTGAAAGCACAACTGGAAACTGCTGAAGAACAGATGCAAGAACTGATGATGGAATTAGAAGAACTGGAACAGTCTTTCCAGGAAAGTTAATTTTAATATTCATTTAAAGCTTCAAGGATCATTAACTATAGTTACTGATCCTTTTTTTATGGGTTTATATTTTCTCTGCTATTAGTAAATCTTTTCTCTTACCTATTTTCCTACACTTCTCAGCTTGGTTAATCATTTACTCGATTTTTGACATATTTTGTAGTGAATTACGCAAGTACTATATAAGTTTATTTTTTAAACACTCGGCTTCCTTATTTCATACATTAATTTACAGCTCTAGGTCAGGTTATAAGGCTCTAATAAAAAGGCTTTTTAATAATCAGCAGCCTTATTTGAGACTATTTATGTTGAACTAGAGAGGAAATCCGCATGCGTGCTCTTACCTATCATGGTGCTCGGGATGTACGAGTTGAATCTGTTCCAGATCCAGTGATTCAGGAACCAGATGACGTTATTTTAAGGGTGACAGCCACCGCTATCTGTGGCTCAGATCTACATCTATACCGGGGTAAAATCCCGGCCACTGAAGACGGTGATATTTTCGGCCATGAATTTATGGGAGTTGTAGAAGAAGTCGGCCCTGCAGTGACAGAAGTCAAAAAAGGTGACCGGGTGATCATTCCCTTTGTCATTGCATGCGGTCACTGTTTTTTCTGTGAACATGAACTCATGGCTGCCTGTGAAAATACCAATACGGGTCGTGGTGCGATCCTGAATAAAAAACAGATTCCACCAGGAGCGGCCTTGTTTGGCTTTAGCCACCTGTATGGTGGTGTTCCGGGTGGTCAGGCTGAATATGTGCGAATTCCCAAAGGTAATGTCGGACCGTTTAAGGTTCCCGGCTCTTTGCCTGATGAAAAAGTATTATTCCTGACCGATATTCTGCCAACAGCCTGGCAGGCAGTAACCAATGCTCAAGTCACCCGTGGTTCTACAGTGGCAATTTATGGTGCTGGTCCAGTCGGTCTGTTATCTGCAGCTTGTGCACGGATGCTCGGTGCCGAACAGATCTTCATGGTAGACCATCACCCTTATCGCTTGCGATTTGCTCATCAAACCTATGGGGTCATTCCGGTCAACTTTGATGAAGTCGATGCAGCTGAATTTATTATTCAAAATACAGCAGGTTATCGTGGTGTTGATGCAGTTATTGATGCCGTTGGTTTCGAGGCCAAAGGGAGTGTTCTGGAAACCGTAATGACCAACCTGAAATTAGAAGGTTCGAGTGGTTCAGCGCTCAGACAATGTATTGCAGCAGTCCGCCGCGGCGGTGTGGTGAGTGTACCGGGGGTTTATGCCGGTCCAATTCATGGCTTCCTGTTTGGTGATGCCTTTGATAAAGGTTTGACTTTTAAAATGGGGCAAACCCATGTGCATAAATACTTGCCGCAGTTGCTCGAACATATTGAAAATGGAGATCTGTCTCCAGATGTGATTATTACCCATCGCATGAAACTGGAAGATGCTGCGGAAGGTTACCGTATTTTTGATAAAAAGGAAGAAGACCGTCGTAAAGTCATTCTAACGCCGTAAATGTACTAAAAAAATACTCTGTACACGACAAATTTCACAGAACCCTTATCCTATCAGGATTCTGCTTTCTTAAAATTGCCAAAATTTCCTTAAACTCTTCTTTTTTCCCAAAACCAATTAAACGCTGAATCGCCATTTGAA
>NZ_VOZV01000079.1:0-3724 GCF_013419565.1 Acinetobacter sp. YH12072
ATTGGATCCTGAATTGAAAATCTATAATCAAGAAATCAATAAAAGAAGAATCGGAATTGAGCATGTATTTGGCAGCCTGAAAACCTTCAAAATCCTTGCTGAGCGTTATCGAAATAGAGGTAAAAGGGTTGGTTTGAGATTCAGTTTAGTCGCTGGAATCTACAACTTGGAACTGAGCAAAAAATGATTTATGAAAGAGGTCTATTATATAAAAATGCCTCCTATAGGAGGCCTTCTTATAGTTGATTTTTTAATCGAATATCTATAATAGAGATTGTATAAATTACAATCAAAAAACAAATTAACCTCTAAAAAAGACTTTATTGAAGAAAAGGATCATTCTTGATTAGCTTAATTTCTAGGTGAGTTAAAATTGCAATTAGAGCAATCAGTCCTGAAATTTCCAAGAAGAAAATATCTTTAAAAACTATTGATAACCCTAAACAAATTATGCAGGAAAGTACCCAAAAATTAAAACTTACTAAAAAAAACAATCTAGACATGAACTCAATCACAATATTGCAAATTATGTTGAGAAAAATAGCAGAATTATTAATTAATTGTTAACTTATTTTAAACGGAAAATATACATATTTAATACAAATTGATCTGTTTTTTTTATCAATAGAGCTATTGCTCTTAAATTTACTGGAAACTTGAATCATGAAGAACCTTAACCACATTAAACTTTATAACGATTTACTTCCTAAGTTGGATGTATAAATATTTATTTGATTTTAATAATATTTTTTATGTTTTTTTAACTATATATGTTAATATTAATTTAAAGTATTAAAGTTTTTTGGTTATATTTTGATCTTGTAAAAATTTTGAAAGTCGTGGGAGGTTATTGAACTCAACAACAATGTGAAAGGCTCTAAAGATCAACCACTGTAGCTATACTGGAGAATCAAAATATAAATTTATCTATTTTAATTTTTTACTTTTCCCTTAAAAAGTATAATTTTGGTTTAAAAAACCATTAATTTCAATGTAAACAAGTTTTCCATCATGTTAGGTTTTTTAAATTAATAAAAATATAATTTGTACTTTTGACATACTTATAATTACTGGTGGTGAATGAGTATTAGTAACTCCCTAAGAATAATCCTTTAATCCCATCATTTTTCTTTCAAAATCCCATCATTTAGAAGTACTCATAGGTTAAGGAATAGATATCCTTGTTAGAAATATCTAAACTAGCGATATGCTGTAGTGCTCCTGTTTTTGTCCTAGCAAAACTGTCCGCTTCATCCAAATACTGAAATATGAGTTCTCTAAGGGTTTTGTGCTTAAGTTGCATCTCAGGGTTCAATATTTTTTCAGGGTGCAATTCAATCTCGGCTTCCGTGCGTTTGATTCATTCCTCAGCCAATGATTTTTTGCTGAACGTTTTGGATTGCTTAAATTCAGGGTAGCCTTGACGTTATATACGGATCTGAGCTCTATACCGAGTTGTACCGTCTTTTGTTTGTCGCTTAGTGACCATGCCCATGAATTTGCACCATAAAAATGTAGTGGTGCAAATAGGTTGCAAATAAAGAGCGTTAAAAGTCAATACGGAGCGACTAAACGAAGTTAAATGAGGTTAAAGATTTTGAGTAAAAATAATGTAATTTCAGAATTGTTTGATAGGTCAATAGATAAGAAACTTTGGGTCGCTCCCATGGCAGGTGTCACCGATCGTCCATTTAGAACCTTATGCAAGTACTTCGGTGCGGGTCATGCGGTCAGTGAAATGATGACTTCTGACAAGACCTTGCGCATGAGTAAAAAAAGCTTATATCGGGCGAATTTTGATGGTGAGCTGGCACCAATCTCAGCACAGATTGCTGGTTCTGATCCGCATGACTTAGCTGAGGCAGCACGCTATCAGGTCGCAAATGGGGCACAAATTGTTGATATTAATATGGGTTGTCCAGCAAAGAAAGTCTGTAATAAGCTGGCCGGTTCTGCCTTGTTAAAGGATGAAGATCTGGTTGCACGTATTTTAGATGCAGTCGTTGCTGCAGTTGATGTTCCTGTGACTTTAAAAACCCGTTTGGGCTATCTCAACGGTCATGAAAATATTCTGCGAGTTGCAAAACGTGCTGAAGACGCGGGGATTGCAGCGCTGGCATTACATGGTCGTACTCGTGAAGACATGTACCTCAATACGGCACGTTACTCCTTAATCAAGGAAGTGAAAGGGATGTTGAGTATTCCCGTGATTGCGAACGGAGATATTGATAGCCCTGAGAAAGCCAAATATGTACTGGACTATACAGGTGCAGATGCCATCATGATTGGCCGTGCTGCACAAGGACGTCCCTGGATTTTTCGTGAAATTGCACATTATTTAGAAACTGGAGAGCATCTTGCTGCGCCAAGTATTGCTGAAGTGAAAGATGTGTTATTAGGACATCTATCTGAGCTTTATGAATTTTATGGTGAATATTCAGGTTGCCGTATTTCGCGTAAGCATATTGCCTGGTATACCAAAGGACTACGTTCGAGTAATGAATTCCGTCAAAATATGTATCAAGTAGAAAACACTGCCGATCAATATAAAGTGGTGGAAAACTATTTTAATGGATTACTGGAACATGGACATATCATGAGCGATGTACAAATAGATCAGGTAAATCTGTTAGAAACTAAATAAAAAGATAGATTTCCTACTTATTTCAAAAGGTACTGTAGTAAATACAGTACCTTTTTTATCTTATAGCTAAAATTTTATATGCTTCCGTTACATTAAAGACTGTAGTGAACATAGCCGCATATTAAGTTCACTGAAACTGGACATGACATGGACATTGTTTACGTGAAATTGCTCTAAGCTGAATTTCTAGCATGGCAAGATGTTTATTCAATCTTGTTCATTCTCATGATCAAGGGAGATCTATAATGACAAATACCAATCGTCCAGTTACAGACTTTGGCAATAAAACCTCGACTGAATTACCAGAGGAACGTAGTGACGCATTAAATCAAGATGCAACAGATGCCAGTGCTCGACCAGATTTAAATTCACCTCAAAAAGATAATCCTCGTGTGCCAGATATGAATGAAGGTGAGGATAATGTACTTGCTACCAGTGCAGGTACTTTAGGCGGGGCAGCAGTTGGAGCGACTGCCGGTCTGGTAGGTGGTCCTCCAGGGGCAGTAGTAGGCGGTATCATTGGCGGTGTTGTAGGCGGTATTGCAGGGAATGATATTGCTTCACCTGATCATCCGAAACAAACGGATAACTATGAGCATCCAGAAAATCATCCAGAGGCAGATAATTATCAGCATCCGGACACGATTAAGCAGGAAGATGATTACTGGAGAAATGAGCATACCAACCGTCCGTATTATACCGAATCACGTACTACTTACAGCGATCTCGACTATGATCGTGACTATCGTGGTGCTTATCGAGTGGGTTATGAAAACCGTCCACTATATGACCGTCAGACTGACTTCGAACATGCCGAACCTGAATTACGAACCAAATGGGAACAGGTAAAAGGTGAATCCCGTTTGAATTGGGAAGAAGCAAAATTTGCGATCAAAGATGCTTGGCATCGTATGACTCGTTAAAGAATCGATATAAAAAACCTCTCCGTGGAGTAATGCCAGTCAGTTAAGAAATTGACTGGCATTTTCTTGGGTATTTCAGTGGTTTACCTTTCACAACTCTTGGGCAACTTCTAACCCTCCTCTCAGGCAAAACATACCTCCTAGATTTCTCCAGTAA
>NZ_VOZV01000080.1:0-3406 GCF_013419565.1 Acinetobacter sp. YH12072
AAATCATTTGAATGATTTCTTCTTGGTCTACGTGCCATAAAATACTCCATATATTGATGTTTATAACATCATTTGAGGAGCAGAATATCACTTATAGGAGTTGTTCAAATTTACGGATCCATCTCTTTAAGCCGCCGCGCGTAGCGCGGTCGGCTTGAACGAATTGTTAGACATCATTTACCAACTGACTTGATGATCTCGCCTTTCACAAAGCGAATAAATTCTTCCAAGTGATCTGCGCGTGAGGCCAAGTGATCTTCTTTTTGTCCCAGATAAGCTTGCTTAGCTTCAAGTAAGACGGGCTGATACTGGGCAGGTAGGCGTTTTATTGCCCAGTCGGCAGCGACATCCTTCGGCGCGATTTTGCCGGTTATTGCGCTGTACCAAATGCGGGACAACGTAAGCACTACATTTCGCTCATCGCCGGCCCAGTCGGGCTGCGAGTTCCATAGCTTCAAGGTTTCCCTCAGCGCCTCGAATAGATCCTGTTCAGGAACCGGGTCAAAGAATTCCTCCGCTGCCGGACCTACCAAGGCAACGCTATGTT
This sequence comes from Acinetobacter sp. YH12072, assembly GCF_013419565.1. Lineage (NCBI taxonomy): Bacteria > Pseudomonadati > Pseudomonadota > Gammaproteobacteria > Moraxellales > Moraxellaceae > Acinetobacter > Acinetobacter sp. YH12072. The sequence goes on from NZ_VOZV01000080.1 coordinate 548, forward strand.
CTCTTGCTTTTGTAAGCAGGATAGCTAGATCAATGTCGATCATGGCTGGCTCGAAGATACCCGCAAGAATGTCATTGCGCTGCCATTCTCCAAATTGCAGCTCGCGCTTAGCCGGATAACGCCACGGGATGATGTCGTCATGCACGACAAGGGTGACTTCTATAGCGCGGAGCGTCTCGCTCTCGCCAGGGAAAGCCGAAGCCTCCATAAGGTCATTGAGCAATGCTCGCCGCGTCGTTTCATCAAGCTTTACGGCCACAGTAACCAACAAATCAATATCGCTGTATGGCTTCAGGCCGCCATCCACTGCGGAGCCGTACAAATGCACGGCCAGCAACGTTGATTCCAGATGGCGCTCAATGACGCTTAGCACCTCTGATAGTTGGTTCGAAATTTCGATGGTCACCGCTACCCTCATGATGTCTAACGCCGCCATAAGTTGCGGCTTTGGAGTTGATTGTTTTGTGGTAGCGTAGCGTTAAACCACAAAACAAGCGACGGAAAAGCCGTCAACTTGATGGCCTTGTTAGCCTTATCAGCGCGACTGTGATGTATAAACGTCAAAAATTGAATGACCAATTTTAACAATCGCATCATTTCGCTCTGCCATTGAAGCCTGTGTTTGAGCTAGATAGATGCTCACAATAATTGGGGCTTGATGCTCACTCCACACAACTGCTGTAATACTCCGAGCACCAAATCCGCCAGCACCTGAGCGATCCGCAATGTTCCATCCCGCCGGCAATACTGAACGTAGTAAATTACCAGTGACTTGATTGTTCACCATCCAAGACTCTAATTTTTTCTGGTTCATTTCAGATAGCGCGGAACCAAATAAAAATTTATTCAAAGTACTGGCTATTGCCTTAGGAGTTGTCGTATCCCTCAAATCACCGAGCTTACCTTCATTTAAATCAGGCTCAATACGGTCTAGACGAGTCTCTTTGTCCCCAATTTGTCTTAAAAAATCAGTAACGCCTTTGGGGCCACCTACAGCACTTAGGATGATATTTGCCGCAGTATTATCACTTGTAGTCATAGTTGCGAAGCACGCATCATCGAGTGTGATTGCCTGCCCTACTTGCTTTTCTATTACAGGGGAATAGGTCACAAGATCTGCTTTCTTAATCTCGACTGTACTATTGGGATTAACTTTTCCTTGCTCAGCATCATATAGTAATTTAGCGCAAGCTATTGTTTTAAAAGTACTTGTTAACGGGAAGCGCTGATTGCCATTGTAATCCCAATATTCTCCATTTTGAGTATCAAGAACGGAAACACCTATACGAGCAGAAAGAGAAACTTCAATTGCCTTAACGTCTTGTTCAACTTGCTGAAACTTTGAACTACTTGCAAAAACCACGGATGGTATTAAAAGCGAAAATGCCAATAAAAACTTCATGTAAGTAACCCCATAATTTTGATTGTCACACATTTTATATAAAAGCATGAGGCTCCATAATATGGCTAACGCCCGCCTCAACTGCCGGAGGTTAATGGCGCCTTTTTTGCAGCTCCACCGCAAAAAAAGGTGACAGTAACCGGAGGTCAGATTGCAGGCGCTTGTTAACTCTTTTGCCAGATTTGATAACAATAGTTAATGTTAGACTCGAAATCTTGCTCAAATACCAACTTGAATGTATCTGGGATTTCAGGAAAAACTATGTCTCCATCTCGCTCGATGTCGACTGTTGAAATATGCAAAGTATCTACTTTGGAAATCAAGCTTTTGTATATTTCACCACCACCAGAAACGATAACATGATCCGTGATTTCCTCTAAATTTATTAAGGCATCCTGAATTGAGGAGAAAACCATTACACCCTCATCATTCGTAGAAAAATTAGAGCGAGTTACAACTGCATACTTTCGATTTGGGAGAGCGCCCATTGACTCAAAAGTTTTGCGTCCAACTAAAAGCCATTGATTATATGTAATTGCCTTAAATAGAAGTTGCTCGCCTTTGGCGCTCCATGGAATATCTGGTCCATTACCGATAATACCGTTCTTCGACTTGGCAGCCATTAGTGATAACTTCACGATTTCTCCCTCGAGTTAACTTTGTTTTAGGGCGACTGCCCTGCTGCGTAACATCGTTGCTGCTCCATAACATCAAACATCGACCCACGGCGTAACGCGCTTGCTGCTTGGATGCCCGAGGCATAGACTGTACAAAAAAACAGTCATAACAAGCCATGAAAACCGCCACTGCGCCGTTACCACCGCTGCGTTCGGTCAAGGTTCTGGACCAGTTGCGTGAGCGCATACGCTACTTGCATTACAGCTTACCAACCGAACAGGCTTATGTCCACTGGGTTCGTGCCTTCATCCGTTTCCACGGTGTGCGTCACCCGGCAACCTTGGGCAGCAGCGAAGTCGAGGCATTTCTGTCCTGGCTGGCGAACGAGCGCAAGGTTTCGGTCTCCACGCATCGTCAGGCATTGGCGGCCTTGCTGTTCTTCTACGGCAAGGTGCTGTGCACGGATCTGCCCTGGCTTCAGGAGATCGGAAGACCTCGGCCGTCGCGGCGCTTGCCGGTGGTGCTGACCCCGGATGAAGTGGTTCGCATCCTCGGTTTTCTGGAAGGCGAGCATCGTTTGTTCGCCCAGCTTCTGTATGGAACGGGCATGCGGATCAGTGAGGGTTTGCAACTGCGGGTCAAGGATCTGGATTTCGATCACGGCACGATCATCGTGCGGGAGGGCAAGGGCTCCAAGGATCGGGCCTTGATGTGGCACTGTTGCAAAGTTAGCGATGAGGCAGCCTTTTGTCTTATTCAAAGGCCTTACATTTCAAAAACTCTGCTTACCAGGCGCATTTCGCCCAGGGGATCACCATAATAAAATGCTGAGGCCTGGC
>NZ_VOZV01000008.1:0-122614 GCF_013419565.1 Acinetobacter sp. YH12072
TAGAAGCTCAATGGGCTGGTTTTATGGCTGTAAATTACATATTGTGATGAATCAATTTGGTGAAATTGCTTGTTCTGCTTTATCCAATGGACATTTGGCTGATATCAAAATGGTTGAGAGACTCGTTAAAGAGATGGAAGCAAAGTTGTATGGAGATCGTGGCTATATTAGTCAAGAACTGAAGAGTAGGTTGAAAGAGCAAGGTATTGATTTAATTACCTATCATCGAAAAAATATGCAGGCTATACAACTTTCTGAGTCAGATAAATATCACTTAAAACAGCGCAATAAGATAGAGACTTTATTCAGTTTATTGAAAGGTCAGTACAATTTAGTGACAAGCAAAGCACGTAGTGTTCATGGATTTCTAGGAGGGATTTACGCGTCCTTGTGTGCATATCAACTGATCCATAAAAATAAGCCAACAATTCAAATTATGAAGTCATCGGCTTAAGCAGGATTCGGGTTAATATACTTAATTAAGCGACATCCATGTCATCAAATATTAAGTAAATTAATATTCTTAAATCCTTTAAATACTATTTTTAAACTCAAACCTTCTGAATAAACAGCTCTCGATCAAAACGATACTGCGGGAAGAACACGCCATCTTTGGCACGTTCACCAGCACCAATCACCATCACCGGATATTGCTGATCATTCAGGTCCAGAATTTCACGAACCATTGGTTCATCGAAGCCTTCCATCATACAGCTATCAAAACCATAAGCACGTAAAGCCAGTACCAGATTTTCACATGCTAGTGCTGTGGTTTTACTTGCCCATAGCTTGGCATCGGCAGGACTAAATGCAGAAACCGGCATTTGTTTATCGAGTGTACGTGCTACTTTGAAAGCAACTTTCTTAAAGTTACCAAAGGCATTCAAATAACCGGTTTTGTAGTTGTATGGAATGTACTTATAGTACTTTTTAATGGCTGGTGGAGCCTCAGGAAATGGAAACTCGCTGATATTCAGTTTAGCCATTTCATCAACACGGTCAGTACGTGCCACACAGACAATCAGTTCTGAAGCTGTTTTAGCAGCAAGCTGGCTCATACATGCTTTAACCAGACGTTTTTTCTTGGAGGGGTTTTGCACCACATAAAATGTCCACGGCTGCAGGTTTGAAGAGTTTGGTGCCAGCAGTGCCAGATCCAGACAGGCATCTAATACTTCAGCAGGAATTGGCTTCTTGGTAAATTTACGCACTGAACGGCGGCTTTCGATGACCTTTCGGAAATTGTCTACATCAATATCCTGAGGTGCAGGTTCGTAATAACGTTTCTTTTCAGGATTTGAACTATCGGTTGTTTGAGAAGTCGTTTGGGAGTTTTCATTAGTCATAAGCGTGATTCTTTCAAAAATATAAAAGATTGAGGCAGTCTAAACTGCCTCAATTAAAAGATAAGTTTCAGAATTAGTTGAATTGTGTGAAATCAGGTTTCCGTTTTTGCATAAACGCCTGAACGGCTTCCGTCATTTCAGGTGAACCCACACGTTTCATAAAGATCTCAGCTTCATCATCAATACATTCGATAATTTCAGCCAGATTATGCTTCATCAGTGCTTTGGTTTGTTTAATAGAAGCCAGGGGTAAAGCAGCAAGAGTTTTTGCCTGTTTTTCAGCAGCAGCATAGACATCTTCTTCAATGCTATTTACCAGACCTGCACCCAATGCTTTTTCACTATTAAATCTCTGTGCAGTAAGTAATAGTTCAGCTGCTTTATGATAACCCGCTTGTTGTACCAGCAGCTTGCTTGAAGCACCTTCAGGAGACAGGCCAAGACTAACAAATGGAATCTGGAACAGGGCAGTATTATCACTATAAACCAGATCAGCATGCAGCAGAATCGTTACCCCGATCCCAATCGCAACGCCACGAACGGCAGCAATTAAAGGCTTGGTAAATTTTGCAGCGGACTTCAACAGGACAAAAGGAGGGGTATCACCAGCCTTAGCTTGCAGAGGTGTCTGAATAAACTTCATGAAGTCCTGCATGTCATTGCCGGCACTAAAGTCTGCATCCTGACCACGTAGAATCACGACACGCACACTACTATCCTGATCTGCTTCATCCAGCGCCTGTGCGATCCATAGATATAGTTCGCCGTAAAGCGCATTTTTTGCCTCAGGGCGGTGAATGGCTAAGGTCAATACGCCATGGTCTAAATTCGCATTTAAATGCTGATGCGGTTGTTGAATACAGCTCAGTGTCATCGTACTATCCTTGCTTTATTAATATGAATTTATTGGCGCTTATTATGTCGCAAAAAATTCCCTGCGGCATAACTGATGCGTTCATAAAAGTAAGATGTGCTATGAAGTATAAATTTGATTACCTGGTGTTTATTGGTCGTTTTCAACCTTTCCATCTGGCCCATATGCAAACGATTAAAATTGCCTTGCAGCAGAGCCAGCAGGTGATTCTGGCATTAGGCTCAGCACAGCAAGAACGTAATATTAAAAATCCATTTCTGGCCACTGAACGTGAAGAAATGATCCTGTCGAATTTTTCTGAAGCAGATCAGAAACGGATTAAATTTGTCCATGTCATTGATGTCTATAATGATGAAAAATGGCAAAAACTGGTGAAATCGCTGGTGTCTGAAGTAGTTGAAGCAGAAGCAAAAGTTGGTCTAATTGGACACTTTAAAGATGAATCTTCTTATTATTTAAGTTTGTTCCCGGAATGGGAAATGGTGGAACTGGATAGCTTGGTTGGCGCTATATCCGCCACTCCTTTACGTGAAGCGTATTATCGCGGTGAAGTGGTGGAATCGGCTTTTCCTTTAGGCACCAGTGAGTTTTTACATAAATTTAAAAATAATGAGATTTATCAACAATTGGTCAACAAGTTTGAACTAAATGATAAAACAAATCTGGGCTAAAACCGTTTTAAGGTAGTGAGTTCATTTGATTGTTAAGGATGAACACAATGAATCTATTCCTGAAAAATATAGCTTATGCGGGTGCTCTATCTGCTATGTGTATATCGGCTGCGTATGCTAAAAGCTGGACATTGACGCCTCAAAGTAGTGTCGGCTTTAGCATTAACTCCTTGGGTTTGAATGTGGTAAAGGGAAATTTTCAAGAGTTCAAGGCAACCATGCAGTTTGATCCCGATCGGCCACAACAGTCATCTACTGAGTTCACTATGCAGGTGGATAGCCTGGAGGTTTCCAAGCCCAGCCTTAAAAATATGATTATGGGTGAGGACCTGTTTCATGCATCGCGCTATAAAACAGTCAATTTCAAAAGTACCCAGTTTAAGCCAAATGGTACGAATCGTTATCAGGTCATGGGTCAACTCACTCTAAGAGGGGTTACTCGACCAGTAGTTTTCGATACCACTCTGACACCGAACAAGGGTAATCCTAATCTACTCGATGTGAAATCAACCACGGTAATTAATCGCTCAGATTTTGGGATGAAGAAAGCCACTGCAGGCGTGGGTGAAAAAGTTAATATTCACCTAATGGGACAGTGGAAAACCCAATAATCTGATATTCAATTTCTGTGAATTCGGCAGGACATCATAGAACTGCTTATTGAATTGGATTATTCATACATTGTTCTGCCTGTTCCAGAATGACTTTGGTTAACTGTTTTAGAGCGGGAGACTGCTGTTTCCAGTGATGCCAATATAAAGGTACATCACAACAGCATTCAGGCAGTATTTCGATCAGTGTCCCATTTTGAATCCGGTCCGCAATTTGATAGTCCGGCACCAAACCATATCCTAATCCTGAAAAAATAGCATCCGCAAAGGCGGTCGAGGAGGGGATATAGTGAAAAGGAAAACATTGCTGGTTTAAACCAAATTGAGCTAACAGTAGATGGCTATGTAAATGATCCTGATCATTATAAATTACAGCAGGTGCCTTACGCAGTGATTCCCGGTGAATGCCTTGTTTAAACCAGGAATGCACAAAAGCAGGTGTTGCGACCATTCTATAATGCATCTGCCCGATAAAATGAGCCTTACAGCCCGGCATGGCTTCACTCTCACTGCTAATGCAGGCATTGACTTGACCCTGCTCCAGAAGCTTATGAGTTTCACTTTGAACAGCGACCTGAAGATTCAAAGTGATTTTCTCTGCAAGCAGGGTGGTGTTCAGACAGGGAAATAACCAGGTCGCGAGTGAATCTGCATTTACCGCAATATGAATCGAGCTGAATTCTGCTTTATTTTGACCATTTAATTGCTGGATCAATTGCTGCTGTAACAGGCGTTGATGCTGCAAATAATTCAGTAAGGTTTGACCAGCATTGGTCACTTTACAAGGACGCTCACGTAGCACCAAAACTTGCCCCAAATCTCTTTCCAGATTTTGCACTCTTAAAGTGACTGCCGAAGCCGTTATATTTAATACTTTTGCGGCAGCATCAAAACTTTGGGTTTCTGCAACAGCCAGAAAAGCATCACAGTTTTTAGAATTAAGTGGCATAGCTTACCTAAATAAAATTTAGTCTAAATGATATTTTCTTAATTATATTTAATTGAAAAGAATAACATAGATAATGATCCCCATCTTTATAATTCCATGATATTCCAATGTTAAATGCATATATACAAGGTCTGGCGGTAGGCTTTAGCCTGATTATTGCCATTGGTGCACAAAATGCTTTTGTATTAAAACAGGGCTTGAAACAGCAGTATGTCTTTGCAATCTGTATGTGTTGTGCATTGTCTGATGCAATATTGATTTTTGCCGGTGTTCTGGGATTTTCACAATTAATGCTGGTCAATCCGCACTGGATCAATATGGCGAAATATCTGGGTGCAACTTTTCTGGCGATCTATGGCGCTCAGCATTTTTATCAGGCCTGGAAGAATGAGCAGCGTCTGGACACAGATCAAAAAGATGTGCCTTCTTTATATAAAGTTTTGCTGATCTGTTTGATGCTGACCTGGCTCAATCCGCATGTTTATCTGGATGCACTGGTCTTGATTGGTTCTATCTCCACCCAATATTCCAATGCGCAGATACAATTTGCCTTAGGAGCGATTAGTGCGTCCTTTGTATTCTTTTTTGGACTGGGCTATGCAGCACGTTATTTGCAACCTATTTTTCAGCGTCCAAAAGCCTGGAAAATACTGGATGTACTCATTGGCTGTGTAATGTGGTCAATTGCAGTTTCTTTAGTGAACTAAATTATTCTTTGCAGCAACTCTAAAGAAAAAGGCATGATATTTCTATTCATGCCTTTTTTTGATTTTATAAAAGACCTTAAGCAGTCTGTAAAGCTTTCAAATCTTCTAAAACCTGTTCAGCATGGCCAGCAGCTTTCACCTTACGGTATTCTTTGACCAGTTTGCCATTATGGAAAATGAAGGTAGAGCGCTCAATGCCCATCACTTTCTTGCCATACATATTCTTTTCTTTAATGACATCAAAGTGTTTGCATAACACTTCTTCTTTATCACTGATCAGATTGATAGTCAGATTCTGTTTTTCAGTAAAGTTCTGGTGCGCTTTAATCGAGTCACGTGATACGCCCAAGATAGTCGTATTGAGTGCATCAAACTGATCTTTTAAACAAGAGAAACCGACTGCCTGAGTGGTACAGCTAGGTGTCGAATCTTTAGGATAAAAATAGATAACCAGCCATTCTGCATCCAGTTGGGCCAGATTAATTTCACCTGTAGTGGTTGAAAAAGTGTGCTCAGGTAAGCTGATCTCAGACATGGTCTCTCCAATTTTTCTAAATTTTTTCAAAAAAATAAGCCACATTATAGTGGCTTATTCTAGAAAAACATCCGTCAGGATTATTTCTTTTGAGCGGCTTTATTGGCTTCTGCAGCAAGTGAATTTAATTTACCTGCGAGCTGTGGGCCTACACAAGACTGCACATTCTGGCTTTGTTTTTTAACAAAGTCTAAAGTTGCAGGGTTTTTCTTCTGGTTAATGGTGCTTTGAATCTGCCATTTCTGAGCTTGAGTCAATTTACCTTCTGCATCTACTTCACATGTACAAAGCTTATTCACATCAGACTGAGTCAGTTTTTTGTACTTCACTGCCTGTTTGTATGGAATAGCACAGGCTTTAATTAAACCGTCACGTACATTTGAACTGCTTCCAGCATTTTTCATGGCAGTTGTGTATTCTTTTTTCATTGCCTCAAATTCTGCTTTTGCCTTAGCTTGATCATTATTTGCAAAAGATGCAGTTGAAAATAGGGCAGACAAAGAGAGTAGGCTAGTCGCAAGTAATTTGGCTTTAATATTCATAATATGGATTTATAACCTTGATCGATTTTAAAGGTAATAACGTGTCGGGTCTTCAACACCTGCATCAGCAAAACCTTGCTTGCGTAAACGACAACTGTCACATGTTCCACACGCACGTCCTTGGTCATCTGCTTGGTAGCAAGATACCGTTTGACTGTAGTCTACGCCATGTTCTAGGCCTAAGCGAATGATATTTGCTTTGGATAAATGTAACAAAGGTGTTTCAAATTTCAGGGCCTGACCTTCGACACCAACCTTGGTTGCAAGGCGTGCCATGTTGGCAAAAGCTTCGATAAATTCCGGGCGACAGTCTGGATAACCTGAATAATCCACCGCATTAATCCCGATCACAATTGCCTCAGCACCGAACACTTCTGCAGCAGCCAAAGCATAAGATAAGAAGATGGTATTTCGTGCAGGCACATAGGTTACCGGAATACCTTCCTGCAATTGGTCTGGTACCTCAATGCTATGATCAGTAAGGGCTGAGCCGCCCAGGTTACCTAAATCAATATTGATGACACGATGTTCTACACCCGAGCGTTGAGCCAGCGCACGAGCTGCATCAAGTTCTGTAGTAGAGCGTTGGCCATACATAAAACTTAGTGCGATACATTCATAGCGTGCCTGCGCCCAAGCCAGACAGGTTGTTGAATCTAATCCGCCAGATAACAATACAATGGCACGAGGGCGCATAACAAATACTCCAATATAGTAAATTTACAAAAATTAACGACCAGTTTCATCATTCCATAACAACTTGTGCAGCTGCAGCTGGAAACGAACAGGGAGATGGTCTTCTAAAATCCATTGAGCCAGATCACGTGCCAATTGTGGCAAGCGCGCAGCTCCTTTTTCAACTGAAAATGCAGGGGAGAACCAGACCGTACTGACTTTTTCATTCAACTGGTACTGTTCTACCTGCTGTTTTGACCATTCATAATCTTCACGATTACAGATCACAAACTTAATCTGGTCATGCTGAGTCAAATGATCCAGATTTGTAAGCAAATTTCGTGCAACTTCACCTGAAGTTGGTGTTTTTAAATCCAGAACTTTGGATACACGTGTATCCACTTTAGATACATCTAACGCACCACTGGTTTCTAAAGAGACTTCACAGCCTAAATCTGCAAGTCGCTGCATCAAAGGCAGGGCGTTCGGTTGCGCCAATGGTTCACCTCCGGTCACACAGACATAAGGCGTTTTAAAATCAAGCGTGGTCTGAATGATGTTATCTAAAGATTTGCGTACGCCACCTTCAAAAGAATAGGTAGTATCACAATAGGTACAGCGCAGTGGACATCCGGTTAAGCGGATAAATACGGTCGGTAAACCTGCAGTATTGGCTTCACCTTGTAATGAATAGAAGATCTCCGTAATGCGTAAGCCCGCAGACGGATCAGAAACTGGAATTGCGGAAGATCGAAGCGTATTCATAACAACATTAACCACTGAAAAATAAATAACAATGTATAAAAATAAAAATCCCTACGATCATTGCTGACCGTAGAGACGAGGAGCGGTTGAAGCTCCGGGGAACACAAATGTACCCTCTAAGTTAAGACATCTTAGTCTTCGCGAAGCAGATCGTTCAGGCTAGTTTTAGCACGAGTTTTCGCATCTACTTTTTTCACGATTACAGCTGCATATAAGCTGTATTTACCGCATTTAGATGGCAGGCTGCCTGATACCACAACAGAACCAGCAGGTACGCGGCCATAATGGATTTCGCCAGTTTCACGGTCATAAATCTTGGTAGATTGACCAATGAATACGCCCATTGAAATGACAGAACCTTCTTCAACGATTACGCCTTCAACGATTTCAGAACGTGCACCGATGAAACAGTTGTCTTCAATAATAGTTGGATTAGCTTGAAGCGGTTCAAGAACACCACCGATCCCTACACCACCAGACAAGTGAACATTTTTACCAATTTGAGCACATGAACCTACAGTTGCCCAAGTATCAACCATCGTACCTTCATCTACATAAGCACCGATGTTCACATAAGAAGGCATCAGTACCACGTTTTTCGCCTGGAAAGAACCTTTACGCGCTACCGCCGGAGGAACAACACGTACGCCAGCAGCTTTAAACTGCTCGTCAGTCCAGTCAGAGAATTTAGTATCTACTTTGTCGTAAAAGCGAAGATCACAAGCTTCCATTGGTTTGTTATCGTTTAATTTAAATGATAACAATACCGCTTTCTTAATCCATTGATGAACAACCCATTCACCTTCGATTTTTTCAGCAACACGTAAAGTACCATTGTCCAGGCCAGCAATTACTTCCTCAACTGCTTGACGGATTTCAGCAGGACAGTCTGCTGCTGTGAAATTCGCACGGTCTTCAAACGCTTGTTCAATGATTGTTGAAAGCTGAGACATGATCTTCCTTCCAGAAAAAAATTTCCGATATTTTACACTATATTGCTCTAAAAAGATGGAAAACTAGGAAGGGTGCTGAATTAAATTCGCAAGTAAAGTGATTAGTATCCTTTTCGTATTTTAGATATGTACAAACATTGTTTAAAAAAGGCTTATCATTCAACAAGAAAAATTAATATGTATCAAAAAATAACAAAAGCTCAGCAAAACACGAATAAAAAATATTCATTGGCTCCTTTATATTGAGCTCATCACGAATAACTATTGATGAAAAAAAAGTTCTTTTGAGGAGAGAAATAATGAAAGCTTTATATCAACTTTTAGCAGTATCCGTTCTAGCTGCCACAGCTGGATCTGTCATGGCTGCTGATGAAACAATTGTAACAGATGAAGGCGTAGCTGAATTCTCTTTCTTTAAACCTGCAGCCGTTCGTGCTGAAGTCGGTACTACCGGTTATGGTGGCGCGATCTCTTGGAATGCTAACCCTTATGTAGGTGTTACTCTAGGTTATAATGGTGGTGATATTTCTTGGACTGATGATTTATCAATCAATGGTACAAAATATGACCTAGATATGGACAATAACCTGACTTACTTAAATGCTGAGATTCGTCCTTGGGCGAACTGGTTCTATATGGCAGCAGGTGTCGCTTATATTGATAATGATTATAGCTTAGAACGTCGACCAGGCACGAATGCTTCATTCACAGTGGATGGCGCACGTTTTAGCAACCCAACTGGTGCAGATGTTCGTATCAATGGTGATTTATCATATAAAAATAATATTGCACCTTATGTAGGTATCGGTTTCTCTCCAGCAATTACTAATCGTTGGGGTGTATTTGGTGAAATCGGCGCATACTACAATGGTAATCCAACAGTAGATCTAACAGCTAATCCAGAAGCATATGCAGCAGTTGGTCTTGCTGAAGATGGTCGTTCTTTAGAGCAAGCATTAGCTGATGAGCGAGATGCACTTCGTAACGATAATAAATACGAATGGTTACCAGTGGCTAAACTAGGTGTAAGCTTCCGTTTCTAAGCTATAGCTGCTTAACCTAATAAAAAAAAACGAGCTTCGGCTCGTTTTTTTTTATTTATTAAAAACTATTGAAAGTGATAGCCCAACTTCATACCGACCACCCAAACATCGTTATCATCTACTGCGGATAAGCCCACGAACTGGGGTATAGCAGCGTTTGTATCTGTTTTAGGCTTCTGAAATTTTAAATAATACAGTCCTGTAGCAACATCCCAGTGTTTTTGAAAATTCTGAAAATAGCCCAAACTGACTCCCCAATAGCCGTCACTCGGATTCAAGGTAGAAGCTGGATTTCCCGTACCTGAGTCCCATAGAATTTCAAAAGAATTAATCATAGAGGAAGGCCATTGATGGGCGATTCCAAATTTAGCCGACCATTGATCCTCCTGATAATCGATCATCTTGATATCTTTCACTTCAGGAAACTCCAAAGCGGCATAATCAATCACTGCACTGAATTTCGGCGGTTGAATAACAAAATCTTGCCAATTTACCCAGCGTAAACCCGCATAAAAAATATTCTGAGAGGGAAGCCCAGTCTGAAAATCAAAATTAATGGATTGAGGTGTTTGCACGTGGGTAAAGCAGGACGTAGCTGTGCCGACTGTAAGTGATTCTGTGGTTTCCAGTTGAAGATTTATGGCTGAACGATAAGTTAACGCAGTTCTAAAGAAATACTCAGGAATTTGATAGCTCATTCCAGCGAGCCAACCCCAGGCAGCATTTTGTTCAAGCTGAACGTGATAACCATTAAAGATAGAAAAAGATTCACCTACCAAACTTAGATTACCTTCTAAGGTCTGATAACTTAGTCCTGCATAGAGATTCCAGTTGGGATCAGGCTGATATCCAAGAATGGAAGTCAGATTATGACTATCAAACTCAATATCGGCTGCTTCAATCTCTGTAGGCTTACCTGCAAAAATTGGACTATATTGATATGCAACATCGACATGGAAGGGCTGATCGTAAATAAGACCCCAAGAGATCTGTGGATGAAGCTGTAATTTTAATGCAGCATTCGCAACCAACTGATTATTCGCAAGCTGACCCGTGGAAAAATCCTGAATACCTAATTGTTCTAATACTTCGGTATGCTGCACCTGACCGCTGACATTGGGATTTGTCCAGGCAAATGATACTTCGACATAATGCTCCTTTTCAAAAAAGGACTGGATAGTTTGATTGGATTGCTCAAAAGCGGCAGCAAAACTTGTCCCGGAAAAAATCAGTCCACATCCCAAGAGGGAAAATTTGTAGCTCATCATTAATATAATTTATTTATTGAATTATACTGTGATTATGCTTGATTTTTATTGAAATAATCTACCGTTAAAATTAAAAAAGAGGCAATACGCCTCTTCAATTCAGAAAGTACAATCCATATTATTCATCTGGATAAGCCACTTTTTTCAGTGCCTTGATGTCCGCATCTGGTGAGCATAAAGAAATAAACTCATAACCATAACCACGTAATAAGTGGCCTTTACGTACTGCGATCCAGGTAGTATTTACCCCAAAAATATCAGTTTTAATTTGTTTCAAACGATAGTCACGTTCTGGATCATAAGCCAGATCATTGACAATACCGACACCCATGTTGAGCTCGACATAAGTTTTAATCACGTCGGCATCCAGAGCTGACATTACGATATCCACATCTACACCGGCTTCTTCAAAGGCTGAGTCGATTTTAGAACGGCCAGTAAAACCACCATGATAAGTAATAATCGGATAGCCAGCGAGGTCTTCAATACGTACCTGTTCTTTGCTATTTAGCGGGTGATTTTGCGGCGTAATAATACTGTGCTGCCAGTTATAATAAGGCACACTCGCCAGATTTTCTTCAGTCGTTAAGGCTTCAGTCGCAATCCCGATATCTGCTTCACCCTGAAGTAGCATTTCAGTAATTTCCATTGGACTGGCTTGTTGCAAAATCAGATGAACTTTCGGAAATTCTTTTTTGAACTGATTCACGATCGGCGGTAATACATAACGTGCTTGGGTATGCGTCGTTGCAATCGTTAATGTACCTTCATCGACCTTGTTAAAGTCATCTGCAAGACGTTTAATATTGTCTGCATCAACCAGCATACGTTCTACAATACCAAGAAGTGCCTGACCTGGTTCAGTCAGTCCTAATAGGCGTTTACCTTTACGGATAAATAGCTGTACACCAAGCTCATCTTCTAAATCTTTAATATGCTTACTGACACCTGACTGCGAAGTATAAAGCGCGGCTGAAGCTTCAGTTAAGTTAAAATTCTGTCTAACAGTTTCTCGAATAATTCTTAATTGTTGGAAATTCATAATTCTTTACCCTATAAGAGGATGGGGCATTTTAAAGCCCCATCTTGCAGTCTTACGCGACCTGGTTTTCAAATAAATGCAGATTTAATGCACTCAACCAAACAGTTTGATCCGGACGGAATTGATGAGCGCGGGCTTCTTCTGGTGTCAGTGAAATTTCAATCAGATTGCCTTGGCGGTCATTCAATTCTGCAACGACTTTTCCTGCAATCCAGAGTTCACGAATAAACGTGGCCTGAATCGCATTCTCTTGTGGTTGGGCATGAATACGCAGTTCATCCGGGCGAGCGAAGACAATGACATTACCCTGAGCTGCCTGTTTGGCGGCATCGAACTGGATACGGTCTTCACCTAGCTGAAGTATGCCGCCATTATTCTGGCCTTCGAAGCGGTTGGCTTGTCCCAGGAAGTCAAACACGAATGGTGTTTTCGGTGTTTCATACACTTCACGTGGTGAACCGATCTGTTCCACATTGCCTTTGTTCATCACCACGATCTGATCAGCAACTTCTAAGGCTTCTTCCTGATCGTGAGTGACGAAAATTGAAGTAATGTGCAGTTCATCATGCAGGGTACGTAACCAGCGACGTAGTTCTTTACGGACTTTGGCATCTAGTGCACCGAACGGTTCATCCAGTAACAGTACACGTGGCTCAACGGCTAGTGCACGAGCCAAAGCAATACGTTGACGCTGACCACCAGAAAGCTGAGCCGGATAACGGTCTGCCAGGAAGCCAAGTTGTACCAGATCAAGCAAGCGGGTCACACGTTTTTTAATTTCTGCTTCCGATGGACGAGTAGAGCGTGGACGGACACGCAGACCAAAAGCCACGTTATCGAATACGGTCATATGACGGAACAGGGCATAGTGCTGGAATACAAAACCCACTTCACGTTCACGAACGTGAACATTGGTTGCATCCTGTCCTTCCAGAATCACCTGACCACCGTCAGCAGATTCCAGACCAGCAATGATACGCAATAGGGTAGTTTTACCGCAGCCTGAAGGGCCGAGCAGGGCAACCAGCTGACCATCCGGGAAATCCAGAGAAATGTTTTTCAGTGCATGGAATGCACCAAAGTGTTTTTCAATATTTTTAACTTGAATACTCATGTGGGCATTCCTTAAGAAACTGTTGAATCGTCATTACGTTTGTCTTGTTTTTCCTGGCGCAGTTCTACCCAGGTTTTCAGAACCAGAGTCACAATTGCGAGGAGAGCCAGGAGCGATGACACGGCAAACGCAGCGCTAAAGGTATATTCGTTATATAGAATTTCGACGTGTAGCGGCAAAGTATTGGTTTCACCACGGATATGGCCAGAAACCACTGATACTGCACCGAACTCACCCATGGCGCGGGCATTACACAGAATTACGCCGTAAATCAGACCCCATTTGATATTTGGCAGGGTCACTTTCCAGAAGGTTTGCCAGCCAGATGCACCGAGTACAATTGCAGCTTCTTCTTCTTCAGTACCTTGCGCTTCCATTAAAGGGATCAGCTCACGTGCTACAAAAGGTACGGTAATGAAGATCGTTGCTAGAACAATCGCAGGAACGGCGTAAAGGATCTTGATGTCATTATCCATCAACCAGCCACCCATCCAGCCTTGAGTACCGAAAATCAGTACCAGCATCAAACCTGCAATAACAGGTGATACTGAGAAAGGCATATCGATAATGGTGGTTAAAATTGACTTACCAGGGAAGTTAAACTTCGCTACTGACCAGGCTGCAGCTATGCCGAATATTACATTCATTGGTACCGCGATCACAGCCGTTAGTAAAGTCAGTTTGACCGCAGATAAAGTATCTGGATGAACAAGGGCTTGCGTATATACGCCAACCCCTTGTTTAAATGCTTCAACAAAGACCAGAACCAAAGGCAGGATCAGGCAGCTTAAAAAGAAGATCAGTGCAATCGCAATCAGGGTATAACGTACCCAGGTCGGCTCACGAGTCGCATCGCGGGATTGCAGCTTTTCAGCCAGCGCATTGCTGTTGGTATTTAAACTCATCGTGCAGTTCTCCCGGTACGGCGGCTCGCCCAAGCTTGCAATAAGTTAATCAGGAAGAGCATTACAAAGGAAATGAGCAGCATCACTACAGCAATTGTGGTCGCACCTGCATAGTCATATTCTTCCAGACGGGAAATAATCATCAGCGGTGCAATTTCAGTTTCAAAAGGCTGGTTACCCGCAATGAAAATGACCGAACCATATTCACCGACACCACGTGCAAAGGCCAAAGCAAAACCTGTGATCAGTGCTGGCAGCAGAATCGGGAAAATGACTTTGGTGACAATCTGAAAACGGTTTGCACCGAGTGCAGAAGCCGCTTCTTCCAGTTCAGTTTCTAAATCAGAAAGAACCGGCTGTACCGTACGGACCACAAAAGGAATACCGATAAAGATCAAGGCCAAGGTAATACCGATCGGGGTATAAGCCACCTTGATGCCGATTGGATCTAAATACTGACCAATCCAGCCAGTCGGTGCATATAAAGAAGTCAGAGCAATACCGGCAACTGCGGTTGGCAGGGCAAAAGGCAGATCGACCAGTGCATCGACAATACGTTTGCCCGGAAAGCTATAACGCACCAGACACCATGCCAGTAACAGGCCAAAAACTACATTAATCAAAGCAGCAATAATGGCTGAACTAAAGCTTAGCTGTAATGATTTCAAGATACGTTCAGAGCTCAGGATTTCCCATAAGCCTTCCCAGCCAATGCCGAGTGATTTAATAAAAACGGCAGATAGCGGGATCAGAACGATTAATGACAAATACGCTAGGGTAAAGCCTAGAGAAAGACCAAATCCTGGCAGCACTCGGGATCGCTGCGACATGATTACTCCTCAAAAGAGAGAATGCTGGTTAAAGTTAACCAGCGAAAATTAGAAAATAGAATCGGCACAAGCATAATTTGCAGGGACTAAAATGCAAATTTAAAATAATACTTGCTCTCATCAACTTTGCTGATATGGTGCATAGCCTTTTCTGAAATCAAATATTGTTCAATTTCAGGGAAAGGACCAAAACCGGAAGCAACATTGACATGGCCTACAGCTCCCAGATTAATCGGTTTGATCTTCCAGGCTTTCGCCAGAACCTGGGCATCTTCAAAACTCAGCCAAGGATCATTTTCACTGATCAGCAAAGTCGTTGGAGCCTGAATCTTGAGCTGCTGAAAATAGGCGCTGTAATCCATCTGGCTATCACGGGCAAAACCATTTTCCCCAAAACGTGCCGGATTGGCAGGTGCAACCAGCACCAGATTTTTGACTTTAGTATTCAGTTCAGGATGCTGGGCCAGTGCTGCCACGCTGGTCAAACAGCCAAAGCTATGTGCCACAATTTGTACATCATCTGGAATGGCTTGCAGGGTTTTAACAAATTCTGCGACCCATACATCCAGTACCGGACGATTCCAGTCTTTTTGCTGTACACGGGAGCAACGCATGAGCCGGTGTTGCAGGCAGGTTTGCCAGTGATTGTATTCACTGCCACCTACACCGGGAACAATAAGCGTATGAGTCATGTCGATGCTCCTGTATGAAATCAGCTTAAATTATTTTTTTGCGCTGTTAGCTTTAACGATCTGGTCAAAAACACCATCATTTTCAAAGTGGGCTTTCTGTACTTTATCCCAGCCACCAAACTCCTGATCAATAGTCACCAGTTTTAATGGCTTAAAGACTTGGCTATATTTCGCCAGTACTTTTTCATTACGTGGGCGATAGAAGTTACGTGCTGAGATTTCCTGACCCCGTGGTGAGTAAAGGAAGTTTAAATAACCTTGTGCCAAGTATTTGTTGCCTTTTTTATTGGCATTCTTTTCAACAATCGCCACGGGTGGCTCAGCCAGAATTGACAGGGAAGGAGTCACAATTTCAAACTTGCCCGGTTGTTCACGAAGGGCTAAATGTGCTTCATTTTCCCAAGCCAGTAATACGTCACCGATGCCACGTTCAGCAAAAGTAGTGGTTGAACCACGCGCACCTGAATCAAGTACTTTGGTTTGTTTATAGATTTTACGAACAAATTCTTGTGCAGTTTTGTCGTTACCGCCCGGTAAGTGTTTGGCATATGCCCAAGCTGCTAAATAGTTCCAGCGTGCACCACCTGAAGTTTTAGGATTTGGCGTGATAATCGCTACACCTGGTTTTATCAGATCACCCCAATCCTTGATGCCCTTTGGATTGCCTTTACGTACCAGGAATACAATAGTAGAAGTATATGGTGTTGAGTTTTGTGGTAATTTTTTCTGCCAGTCTGCAGGTAACAGTTTGGCTTTTTCGACCAGTACATCAATGTCAGCGGCTAATGCCAAAGTTACGACATCGGCATCCAGACCATCAATCACGGCACGCGCCTGTTTACCTGAACCACCATGTGACTGTTTAAAGTTAATACTTTGGCCAGTACGGCTTTTCCAGTATTTACCAAATTCTTTGTTGACGTCTTCATAGAGTTCACGCGTCGGATCATAAGAGACATTCAAAAAGTCGCGTGCTGCAGCAGAAAACGAAGTTGCTGAAATAACAGCAGCAAGAACCCCTAGTTTTAGTTTTGTTGAAATGCTCATGTGAACCTCAAACTCTTACACGTTTTGTAACATGAGTGAAGAATAAACCTATTCTTTATGCATAAAAAATAATTAAAAATGAATTTTATATGAAAATATAAGATAAAAGATTTTATAAGTATTTGAAACAACAATGGCCTTATTCAATAAGGCCATTGCATAGACATTTATTATTACGATTTTGTACTATTTGCCTTTACGATCTGGTCAAAGATACCGCCATTGGCAAAGTGTTTTTTCTGTACTTTGTCCCAGCCACCAAACTCTTTATCAATAGTCACCAGCTTCAGCGATTTAAAGACATTGCTGTATTGTTTTAATACTGCCGCATTACGTGGGCGATAGAAATTCTTTGCAGCAACCGTTTGACCTGCAGGTGAGTACAGGTAGTTCAAATAAGCTTTAGCCAGATTTTCATTACCATCTTTTTTGGCATTCTTTTCAACGATTGCTACTGGTGGTTCAGCCAGAATCGACAAAGAAGGGGTGATGATTTCAAACTTGCCAGGCTGTTCACGAATCGCTAAATGCGCTTCATTTTCCCAAGCCAGCAATACATCACCGATCCCACGTTCAGCAAAAGTGGTGGTTGAACCACGTGCACCTGAGTCGAGTACTTTAGTTTGTTTGTAGATCTGGCGAACAAAGTCTTGAGCTCTAGTATCATTGCCGCCTGGCTGATGTTTCGCCCAAGCCCAAGCTGCTAAATAGTTCCAGCGCGCGCCACCAGAGGTTTTCGGGTTTGGTGTGATGATTTCTACGCCAGGTTTCACCAGATCGCCCCAGTCTTTAATGCCTTTAGGGTTGCCTTTTTTCACCAAGAAAACGATGGTTGAGGTATAAGGTGTTGAGTTTTGTGGGAATTTCTTTTGCCAGTCTTTAGGTAGCAGGCCACGAGCAGCGATTTCATCAATATCTGCAGCCAGGGCCAAAGTCACAACGTCCGCATCCAGACCATCAATGACAGCACGTGCCTGTTTGCCTGAACCGCCATGTGACTGTTTAAAGTTCACATCCTGACCAGTAGATTTTTTCCAGTAAGCACTGAATTCTTTATTAAAGTTATCGTACAATTCGCGAGTTGGATCATAAGACACGTTTAGGAAGTCTTTTGCAGATACGCTAAAAGCGGTTGCTGAAATAAGTGCTGTCAATACCCCAATTTTTAATTTACGGATGTTCATATTTGCCTCAAATGTTTCTTTGTTTTGTTGGATGGGGCAAGAATAGCTGGAGATTTTTTGCATAAAAAATAATTAAAAACGAATTTTATGTGAGTAAAACAGATATATAGACAGAGCTTATATTTCATCGCTCTATCCGTCACCAGAGAGGCCTTAAAAGCATGTTGTATTTAAAAAATGCTCAACCCGTCAAAGATATAGATGTGCTGGATCGTGCCTTTCATTATGGTGATGGTTGCTTTACTACCGCGCGCATCCGTCGAAATCGGATCGAGTTAGCAGACCGTCATCTAGCCCGTTTAAGGATGAGCCAGCAAAAAATAAGTTTGCAGGCTGATCTGGACCTGATTGAAAAAAGTTTGCAAGCGTTATTGAAATCAGAAGATGAATTGAACGGAACCTTAAAGATTGTACTGAGTCGTGGTATAGGACAGCGTGGTTATAGCCTGCCAGAGCATCCGGCAGATCTTTGGGTGTTCTATTATCCGAAAACAGTACAGGACTTCAGTTATGAGCAGATTCAGACGGGTGTATTGCAACAGGCCATTGGCCTCAGTATGCCGAATCTGGTGGGGCTGAAAACCTTAAACCGTCTGGAACAGGTGTTGCTTAAACAGGAAGCGGATCAGCATGGCTGGCCGGAAGCACTGGTAACTGATGTGCAGGGTACAATTGTTGAAGGGGTGAGCAGTAATTGCTTCATTCGTATAAACAATACATGGATTACACCAGAACTTCGTTATAATGGCGTCTTCGGTGTGATGCGTGCAGAAATTTTGCAACGTATGCAGGATCAGGGCATTATCTGTCAGCAGCGTGATGTGGAAATGGATGAAATTCCCCATATCGACAGTCTGTTTTTCTGCAATGCGCTCAGTCCGATGAAAATTGCCACTCAATTTGAGCAGCGTGCTTTAAATGTAGATGCTTGTATTGAACTTTTTAACCGTCTTCGATTGAATCAGATGCCTTATTAATATGTCAGCTTCCAAGTCTAAAACCAAAAAGAAAAATAATGCCAAACGCCCTGGTTTCATGAAAGGGATAGTTTTATTTCTAATCGGGATACTCTTGGTTCTAGGGTTGATCCTGAAAGCTAGCCTATGGAAAGATTATCCTGTAGAAAGTCAAAAACAGTTACTGGCAATTAGTAACGGTGAAACCTATTCTGGATTTATTGATCGGCTGGCCAAAGAAAATTATGTCAGCTTTCCGATTATTTTAAAGCTGTATCAGCGCATCATGATTCATGACACCATGAAGGCGGGTGTTTATGAAATTCCTCAAGGTATGAGTATCCGTGCAGTGCTGGACATGATTTCCAATGCAGAAAATGCTCAGATGAACCGGATTCTGGTCATCGAAGGCACGACCTTTAAACAGCTGATTGATGCCTTAAAGAAAGATGATCTGGTGACTAAAGAAGTGGTGAATTTGCCAACCGATCAATTGCTCAAAGAACTTAATATTCCATTCAATCATCCTGAAGG
The DNA here is from genome assembly GCF_013419565.1 of Acinetobacter sp. YH12072. Classification (NCBI taxonomy): domain Bacteria; kingdom Pseudomonadati; phylum Pseudomonadota; class Gammaproteobacteria; order Moraxellales; family Moraxellaceae; genus Acinetobacter; species Acinetobacter sp. YH12072. The sequence goes on from NZ_VOZV01000008.1 coordinate 19,244, forward strand.
TCTGTTTGCTCCAGATACCTATTTCTTTGCCAAAGGTGAAACGGATCGCAAGATTCTGACCGATCTTTATCAGCGCCAGATGAAGTCTCTGGATCAGGCTTGGGAAAAACGTGCTTCAGATCTGCCATATCAGAATAAATATGAAGCGCTAATCATGGCATCGATCATTGAAAAAGAAACCAGTCTGGATAGCGAGTTACAACAGGTATCTGGTGTATTTGTACGCCGTTTGAAAATCGGCATGCGTCTACAGACAGATCCAACCGTGATTTATGGTATGGGTGAGAATTACAAAGGTAATATTACTCGTCAGGATCTACGCACTCCAACACCCTATAACACCTATACCATGGCTGGCTTACCACCGACACCGATTGCCTTGCCAAGCAAGAAAGCCATTGAAGCAGCGATGCATCCGGACAATTCACAAAATATTTATTTTGTTGCAACGGGTAATGGTGGGCATAAATTCAGCAGCAGTCTGCAAGACCACAATAGAGCAGTGCAAGAGTATCTTTCTGTTTTACGTTCAAAAAATAAGGAATGAGCATGTTTATCAGCTTTGAAGGCACTGAGGGTGTAGGGAAAACCACACTCATTCGTCGTATCTATGATGATTTTATTGCTCAAGGTAAAGAGGTCGTGCTGACCCGCGAACCGGGCGGTACGCCAATGGCAGAACAGATCCGTTCACTGTTGTTGGCCGTAAACCATGAAGAAGCGATGTGCCATGATACAGAGTTATTGTTGATGTATGCGGCACGAGCCCAGCATCTGGCACAAGTGATTTTACCCGCTTTAAATGCTGGAAAAATTGTCTTATGTGATCGCTTCAGTGATGCCAGTTTTGCCTATCAATGTGCAGGACGTGGACTCAGTGAAGACAAGCTGAATCTGTTAAATCAAAATTTTGTGGAACGTATGCCGGATATTACGTTCTGGCTGGATGCACCGATTGAACTGGGTATGAATCGCGCTCGTGCCCGAGGTGCGCTGGATCGGTTTGAGCAAGAGAAAGTTACTTTCTTTGAGAAAGTTCGCGCCGGGTATGCCACGCTATGCCAGCATCACCCAGAGCGGATTAAACGTCTGGATGCGACTCAAACACCGGATCAGGTATTTGAACAGGCACTGTCTTATTTAAAATAATTTTATTCTAAAGATATTTTTGGCATACTTTTCTCTAGTTATTTCAAGGAAGAATCTCTATATTGGAATAAATCAGGAAGATAAAACATGATGAAAAGTACAAGAGAAGAAATCATCCAGTTTTTACAGCAGGAATTTCCACAGAGCTTGGAAAAGTGCCAGATCGAAGCTGTAGTGCCTCAGGGTGCAACCGTACTGTATCGAGTGAGCGAGCAGGAATTACGTCCCGGCGGCACGGTGTCTGGGCCCACCATGATGACTTTGGCTGATCTGGCTTTATATATTGCGATCCTCGGTGAAATTGGACTGGTTGGCCTTGCAGTGACCACGAACTTGAATATCAATTTTCTGCGTAAACCTTCGGGTGGTGTTGATCTGCGAGGGGAAAGTAAATTGATGAAAGTGGGGAAGGCGCTCATTGTGGGAGAAGTTTGGATTTATTCGATTGATCAGGAAGAGCCGGTTGCCCATGTGACAGCGACCTATTCGGTTCCACCACGTAAAGAACCCATACACTCCTTAAAATGCTGATTAACTCATACAAATCATATGCTTTATTTAAATAACCTGATTATTCTAAAAACTTAAAAAAATCACAACCAAAGAAAAGGCAGATAACATTTAAAAATATGATCTGCCTTATTTATATCTTTAAGCATTCACCAAAGGAGTTTCTACTTCAAAACTTGGTGGAATTAGTACAGTTTTACGTAGTTCAGGCAGCAATTCTGGATAATCTAGGGTGAAATGCAGGCCACGGGATTCTTTACGTTGCATGGCACAATGTACAATCATCTCTGAAACGAGTACCAGATTACGCAGCTCGATCAGATTTTTACTGACCTGATAATCCTGATAGTACTCGGTAATTTCTTTCTTCAACATCTCAATCCGGTGCAGGGCACGTTCCAGACGTTTAGTGGTACGCACAATACCGACATAGTTCCACATGGTCTGACGCAGCTCATCCCAGTTTTGCAGAATAACAACATCTTCATCAGGATTAGTGACCTGAGAATCATCCCATTCTGGTACCTCAGGGATAGCTTGATCTGCCTTGAAATTTTCCTGAATATGTTTGGCAGCACTCATGCCATACACAAAACATTCTAAAAGTGAGTTACTGGCCATACGGTTAGCGCCATGTAAGCCAGTATAAGAAGTTTCACCAATGGCATAGAGCCCGGCAATATCGGTCTGACTGTTTTCATCTACGACCACACCGCCACAGGTATAATGCGCAGCAGGAACCACAGGAATCATTTCCTTGGTGATGTCGATGCCAAGCTCTAGCAGACGTGCATACAGGGTCGGGAAATGTTCCTTGATGAAGCCTTCATCTTTATGGGTAATGTCCAGCCAGACATGACGAATGCCCAGACGTTTAATCTCATAGTCAATTGCACGCGCCACAATATCACGTGGTGCCAGTTCTGCTCGCTCATCAAAGCGCAGCATAAAGCGCTCACCATCAGGAAGGCGTAAATAGGCGCCTTCACCACGCATAGCTTCTGTAATCAGGAATGAACGGGCTTGTGGATGATATAAACAGGTCGGATGGAACTGGTTGAATTCCATATTGGCAACCCGGCAACCGGCACGATAAGCCATCGCAATCCCATCACCGGTCGCGATATCAGGGTTCGAGGTATAAAGATAAGCTTTCATAGCACCGCCACAAGCCAGAGCAGTAGATGGTGCTAAGAAAGTGTGGACTTGTGCACTTGCTTCATTGAGTGCATATAAACCTAAAGCGCGATTTTTACCATCTAAGCCCAGTTTTTGTGAGCAGATCAGGTCGATCGCAATGTAATTTTCAAAGATGGTAATATTTTCTTTTTCCTGAGCGCGCTGTACCAACGTGGTAGAAATGGCACGCCCAGTCGCATCAGCTGCGTGAATGATTCGGCGCTGTGAATGGCCGCCTTCACGGGTCAAATGTAATTGTTCCTGCTCATCCAGGGTAAATTGGACGCCGTGTTTCAGCAGAAAATCCACCGAAGGCTTACCACCTTCAACCGTCTGCTTCACCGCATCCATTTCACACAGATGTACACCTGCAATCATGGTGTCATCAATATGCTGTTCAATCGAGTCTGTCTCATCCAGTACTGCTGCAACGCCGCCTTGTGCATAATAGGTACTGGCATCGGTCAGGGTGGATTTGGCAAGAACTGCAATATTAAAATGTTCAGGCAAAGAAAGTGCTAGACTAAGACCGGCACCACCACTGCCCACAATGATCACGTCAAAATGATGGGTAAGGGGAAAATTAGACATGTCCATCAGCTAATTGAAAAAAGTCTGTTAATCAGAGCGCTTTTTTGTACAAAAGGCAAGCGTTTAAGTGCTCATTTATTGATGAAAAAAATTAATAAAAGCTTTAACTTAATGCTTTAGAAAAATTAAAGGTTGCCAACATTCAAGCTTTCGAACATATTGTTACTTAAAATATATGAAGTTTGTGATAAAACCTATTTACATAAATTTATCAACAATTTGGGTGAATAATTTATATGAAAATTCTGGATTTAAAAAAAGGATTATTTGCAGCGACTGTTACCATGAGTGCTGCTCAGTTACAGGCAGTAACACCCGTCGATTTTTCTAACCTGGTTGATCAGGTCAGTCCGGCAGTTGTCAGTGTGAGTGTTGTCAAGAAAATGAGCGAAGAAGAGCTCTTGCAACAACAGGTTCCTGAAATTTTACGCCGTTTCTTTGGTAATCAGGTGATTATTCCGCAGCCACGTGTACCGCAGGAAAAAACCGGATATGGGAGTGCCTTCTTCATTAGTAAGGATGGCTATCTGCTGACCAACCACCACGTAGTTGAAGATGCGTCTAAAGTGACAATTACCTTGAATGATCGTAGGGAAATTGATGCGACAGTCGTAGGAAGCGACGAGCGTACTGACGTCGCTTTATTGAAAGTCAATGGTTCAGGTTTCCCGGAACTGCGTACTGGTGATGTCGATAAATTACGTGTAGGTGAGCCTGTACTAGCAATCGGTTCGCCTTTTGGTTTTGACTACTCCGCTTCTGCCGGCATTGTCAGTGCCAAGATGCGTAACATGATGGGCGAAACAGCCGTACCATTTATTCAAACTGACGTTGCTCTCAACCCGGGGAACTCGGGTGGACCGTTATTTAACCAGCGCGGTGAAGTGGTGGGGGTGAACTCACGAATCTTCAGTGGTACTGGCGGTTATATGGGTCTGTCATTTTCGATTCCCATTGATGTCGCTATGGAAGTCGCTGACCAGCTGAAACGCGATGGTAAAGTGACCCGTTCTTATCTGGGTGTAAGCCTGCAAGATATCGACCGTACTTTGGCTGAATCTTATAAATTATCTAAGCCAGAAGGTTCTTTAATTACTCAGGTGGCACCAAACTCGCCAGCGGCTAAAGCGGGTCTGCAAGCCGGTGATGTGATTTTAAAATACAATGGTACTGATATTTCACGCACTAGCCAGTTGCTGAACTATTTGAACCGTTCTGCGCCTAAACAGCAGATCCAGTTAGAAATATTACGTGATGATAAACGCCGTAATATCAATGCAACACTCACGACTGCGCCAGATGAAACGCCAGCCAAAGCAGGAAACCAGGCTCAGCCAAATAAAGGTCCGGTATTAGGCGTTACTATTCGGGAATTAAGCCCGGCTGAAAAAGAGCGTTTAGAGATTAAGGGTGGTGTAGTCATTCAGGACGTTCGTAGAGACGGGATCGCAGCTCAGGCACGGATTATGCCAAATGATGTCGTGACTCAAATCAATGGTAAAGCAATCTTGAACAGTAACCAGTTTGTGGAAGCTGTAGCAGATCTTAAAAAAGGCAGTGTTGCCCGTGTCGGTCTGATTCGTCAGGGTCAACGTGCCATTGTCGGGATGCGCATTTCATAAAATAAATGAATCTTCAATAATAAAAGACCGCTTGTATAGGCGGTTTTTTATTTTTCGCAATTTACCCGAGGCATAATTTCTGTAGACTCTGTATATAGAAAAAATTGCGATAAAGGATTAGAGAAAAGTGACCGGTATTTTTGACCAAGTTTTGAAGGTACAACCTGAACATATTGATCGTCTAGGACATGTGAATAACGTAGTTTATGTGCAGTGGATGCAGGATGTGGCCTCGGCGCATATCGAGCAATTAGGACTCGGTTTAAATGAGTATCTGCAACTTAAACATGCCATGGTTGCAGTTGAACATCATGTCCAGTATCGCAAGGCGGCATTTGAAGGGGATGAGCTGATTCTACGAACTTGGTTAAGTGATCTAAATGCCTTGTATTCATTCAGACAGTATGCTTTTTATCGTCCACAGGATCAGAATGTCTTATTTACCGGTAGTACGCAGTGGGCCTGTATCGAAATTGCATCGGGTCGCCCGAAGCGTATGTCGCCAAGTTTTACCCAAGCTTATCAGCCCCTCTCAGACAGTATTAACCCTTATGATTTTTCTACTTTATATTTGAGCGAAGAAGCAAAGGCGATAAGAGAAGAATCAATCTAATAAGGTGATGATATCGAGATTGAATAGAGGGGAGCTACCAAATAGGAAGCAGCTCATTTAACAAGCTGTTTTCTTGGAAAAAAGCTGAGGAAAAGAAAATAAAAAATAAAGCAGTTACGTATTTAAGATAAGCGAGAGAGAAGAAAGATAATTCTTTTTCTGTATCTCCATTCTGCTATAATCCTCGGCAATTTCTATTCGGCTTTTGTTATGCAATGACTTTTTAAATTGCATGGCGCGTTTTTTTCTCAAGGTAGCCCATGGCGCAAGCTAAAAAATCTGTTGATATTAAAAACATTCGTAACTTCTCGATTATTGCGCATATTGACCACGGTAAATCGACTCTGGCAGATCGTTTTATTCAAACTTGTGGTGGTTTGCAGGATCGTGAAATGCAAGCTCAAGTTCTTGATTCTATGGAACTTGAACGCGAACGTGGGATTACCATCAAAGCGGCTTCGGTCACCTTGTACTATACCCATCCAAATGGTCAAGAGTATCAGTTGAACTTCATTGATACCCCGGGACACGTGGATTTCTCTTATGAAGTTTCACGTTCTTTGGCGGCCTGTGAAGGTGCACTACTGGTGGTAGATGCAGCACAAGGTGTAGAAGCGCAGTCTGTTGCAAACTGCTATACCGCCATTGAGCAGGGTCTGGAAGTTTTACCAGTACTGAACAAAATTGACTTGCCACAAGCTGAACCCGAACGTGTAATTCAGGAAATTGAAGATATTATCGGGATTGAAGCGACTGAAGCACCGACCTGTTCAGCAAAAACTGGCCTAGGTATTGAAGGTGTGCTTGAAACGCTGGTGAATGTCATTCCTGCACCAACAGGTGAACGTGATGCACCGCTGCAAGCGTTGATTATTGACTCATGGTTCGATAACTACCTGGGCGTAGTATCTCTGGTTCGTGTGAAACAGGGTCGTGTTCGCAAGGGCGACAAGATGCTGGTGAAATCGACTGGTCAGACACATATCATCACTTCAGTCGGTATTTTCAATCCGAAGCATACTGAAACCGATATCCTTGAAGCGGGTGAAGTTGGTTTCGTGATTGCCGGTATTAAAGACATTTTTGGCGCACCAGTGGGTGATACCATTACACTGGCAACTACTCCAGAAGTTCCAACATTACCTGGTTTCAAAAAAGTAAAACCACAGGTATATGCGGGCCTGTTCCCAATCGATTCCAGTGATTTTGAACCTTTCCGTGAAGCATTGCATAAACTGCAAATCAATGACTCTGCGCTGTTCTTTGAACCAGAAAGTTCTGATGCTCTAGGCTTCGGTTTCCGCTGTGGTTTCTTAGGTATGCTGCACATGGAGATCGTACAGGAGCGTCTAGAACGTGAATACGATCTGGATTTGATCTCTTCAGCACCAACGGTAATTTATGAAGCAGTGATGAAAAATGGCAATACCATTTACATCGATAGCCCGTCAAAAATGCCAGATGGTTCAACTGTTGAAGACCTGCGTGAACCAATTGCAGAATGTCATATTCTGGTACCACAGGAATACCTGGGTAATGTCATGACCCTATGTATTGAGCGCCGTGGTGTACAGAAAGACATGAAGTTCATGGCGAATCAGGTATCCGTTACTTTTGAAATTCCAATGGCCGAAGTGGTGATGGATTTCTTTGATAAATTGAAATCTTGTTCACGTGGTTTTGCGTCACTAGATTACAACTTTGTGCGTTTTGAAAGTTCATCACTGGTGAAAGTGGATGTCCTGATCAATGGTGAAAAAGTCGATGCACTCGCAATGATCTGCCACCGTCAGGATGCACGTCACCGTGGGATTGCACTGGTTGAAAAAATGAAAGACCTGATTCCTCGTCAGATGTTTGATGTGGCAATTCAGGCGGCTATTGGTGCGCAAATTATTGCCCGTTCTACCGTAAAAGCAATGCGTAAAAACGTATTGGCAAAATGTTATGGTGGTGACGTATCACGTAAGAAGAAACTTCTTGCAAAACAGAAAGAAGGTAAGAAACGTATGAAACAGGTGGGTAGTGTTGAAATTCCACAAGAAGCGTTCTTAGCTGTACTGAAAGTCGAACGCTAATACTATAAGGATAATAAGCCCATGGATTTTGATTTTAATTTGATTCTTGTTCCTGCGACCTTATTTTTTGTCGCGGTCTGGTTGCTGGATAAGTTTGTTCTGAAACAACGACAGACCAAAGGCAAGGGCAATGAAAACTTCATTATTACCTGGGCTTATGATTTCTGGCCGGTTTTGGCCGTCGTTTTAGTATTGCGTTCTTTCCTGTACGAACCTTTCAATATTCCATCAGATTCTATGGTTCCAACACTGGAAACCGGTGATTTTATCCTGGTCAATAAATTTGACTATGGTGTGAAATTACCGATTGTAAATACAAAAATTCTGGATACAGGTAGTCCGGAACGTGGCGATGTCGTGGTCTTCCGCTATCCGCCACAACCAACGATTAGCTATATTAAACGTGTAATTGGTTTGCCAGGTGATCATATTGTTTATGATCATGGTCAGTTAACCATTAATGGTGAGAAAGTAGCAAAAGTTCCAGTAGAATTCAGTCGTGAAAAAGATCGCCTGGATACGCCAAATTCGATTTATCATAAAGAAACCATTGGCGAACATACTTTCACTATGCGTGAGCTGGAAGGAGTCAATGTAGCTCGTCAGGCTCCATTCCTTAACTATATAGAAAATGGTAAGTTTTCAACTGAAAATGGTTTATATTGGGAAGTGAAAGTTCCAGAAGGTCATTACTTTGCGATGGGGGATAATCGCGATCAAAGTGCTGACAGTCGTTTCTGGGGCTTTGTTCCGGAAGAAAACTTAACAGGTCGCGCATTCTATATCTGGATGCATAAAGAACCTGGCTTTAAACTGCCATCGTTTAGTCGAAACGGAATAATCGATTAATTATTTCAGTCAGGAAAATAAAAAATGAAACATCAACAAGGTGCTTCGTATATTGGAATTTTATTTGCAATCGTGGGGTTTGCTTTTCTTGCCAAAGTGGCGATTGCAGTGTGGGGGCCATACTTTGATGATCGTATGGTGGACAATCAGATTGAGGAACTTTTAAAGAGTTCTCCAGCAAATATTGCGCCAGAAAAATTTCGTCAACAGATGGGTCAGCGTTTAGAAATGAACAATATTCGCGATCTGAAATTTGATGAAATTGCCAAGGTAACCAACACTGATGGTTTACAGGTGCACAAGAATTATGAAATTCGCAAGAATTTTATAATGAATATCGATTTAGTGATGAAGTTTGAGAAAGATTTTGATCAAAGCACAGTCAAAACTAAATGATGAGCGTCTTGCCAAACGGATCGGCTATCAGTTTAAACAAGCTGATCTGTTAAAACTGGCATTGACCCATCGTTCAGTCAGTCATAAACACAACTATGAACGCCTAGAATTTCTAGGCGATTCTCTTTTAGGAATGATCATAGCCAATTATCTCTTTACTGCTTACCCGCAGGAAAATGAGGGCCGTCTGACGCGTATGCGTGCGACTCTTGTCCGACAGGAAGCGCTAGGGAAAATTGCCAATGATCTAAAATTGAGTCAGAACCTGATTCTCAGTACGGGTGAGCTGAAATCGGGTGGTCATCATCGTGAGTCTATACTTGCGGATACGGTCGAAGCCATCATTGGTGCGATCTATGTGGATTGCGGTGATCTCACTGTATTACAGGCAATTGTGCTAAAATGGTACGAGCCGTATTTAGACAATATAGAGCCAACTGACCAGCTGAAAGACCCTAAATCACGCCTACAGGAATATTTACAAGCACGTAAAAAACCTCTCCCAGTTTACGAGGTTGTAGATATTCAGGGTGATGCGCCGAACCAGCATTTCAAAGTGGAATGCCAGGTAGAAGGCTTGCCGGTCATGGCCGGTGAAGGTTCAAGCCGACGATTCGCTGAACAGGCGGTTGCGGCAGATATTTTAAAACATTTGGAGCATAAGTCTTAATGACTACTCATTCCGATCACATTGATGCTGATCACGAGTCGCAAAGCGACAGCAATGACTTGATTAGTCAATTTTTCAGTGCACAGGGTACTGAAATTCCTTCTGATTATCGCAGCGGTTTCGTGGCGATTGTCGGACGTCCAAACGTGGGTAAATCGACCTTGATGAACCACTTACTGGGCCAGAAACTTTCAATTACTTCACGTAAACCACAAACCACACGTCATAAAATCGTAGGGATTGATTCACGTGAAAAGTCTCAGGCGGTATTTGTTGATACACCGGGGATGCATAAAAAAGAAGTGCGTGCCATCAATAAAATGATGAACCGAGCTGCGCACTCTGCATTGCGTGACGTGAACTTGGTGCTGTTTGTAGTTGATGCACAAAAATGGACCCAGAACGATGAGCTTGTTCTGGAGAAATTAAAAAATGCGGATATGCCAGTCATTCTGGTGATCAACAAGCTGGACACGTTCGAGAACAAGAATGAGGCCTTACCGCTGATTCGTGAACGTGCCAAACTGATGAACTTTGCTGAAATCGTACCGGTGTCTGCACTTCGTGGTGCCAACCTCGAACACTTACGCGATACGATTGCCAAGTATCTGCCATTCCAGCCGCCGCTATATTCACTGGATCAGCTTACCGATCGTTCAGAGCGTTTCCTGGCCTCTGAAATTATCCGTGAAAAAATCATGCGTCAGTTAGGTGAAGAACTGCCATACGATTTAACTGTTCAGATCGAATCTTTCAAAACTGAAGAGCCGACCCTGAACGAAAAAACAGGTCGTATGAAGCCGGCATGTACTTATATTGATGCCACCATTTTCGTTGATCGTGCTGGCCAAAAAGCCATTGTGATTGGTGAAAAAGGCTCCAAGCTGAAAAAAATCGGTATGGATGCTCGTGTCGACATGGAAAAAATGTTCGAGCAGAAAATCATGCTAACGCTTTGGGTGAAAGTCAAAGGCGGCTGGTCTGATGATGAGCGGGCATTGAAAAGTCTAGGTTATAGCGACATTTAAATTGGATAGGAACGGATCATGATGAAATTTCTGGCAGTTGTTGCATGTGTTTTATTCTTGCAAGGCTGTATTCATAAAGTAGTGACCGTTCCTGCCAAAGTTGCCTATAAAACCACAAAGTACGCGGTCAAAGGGACCGTGGCTGTTGTGGGTGCCGCCATTCCTGATGGGGATGACGAAGAAGACGAGAAAAAATCAAAAAAGAATAAAGATTAAAGAAGCAGCCTATGCGTAATGAAGTGCTGCATGGATACCTGATTCATCATCGTAAATATCGCGATCGCAGTCATATTGTGCATTTATTTACCCAGGAATATGGCCGTATCGACGGGATACTGAGACAAAATCCTCCACCCCAATATCAACCCATCAGCTTGTTAGCTTCAGGCAAATCTGAACTGAAAAACTTCACCAAATTAGAAATTGTTAATCAGCCGATCTTTTTTTTCGGTGATGCCTTCTTTTCTGGCTTTTATCTGAATGAAATCCTGTTGCGTTTATGTCCGCTTGAAGTGCAAATGCCGCTGACCTTTGCCAAATATGGCGAAACGTTGAATGCCTTGCAAAAACTCTCCGATCAGGAAAATCCCAATACTTATTTAAAACAGGTTCTGCGTCAGTTTGAACATATCTTATTAGAAGAACTGGGCTATGAACTGGATTTTTCAGTCGATGCTAATCAGGCACAAATCAATCCCGTGCAACATTACTATTTTCAGTTGAATGAAGGTTTTATGCCTTCGGCTAAAGCTTTACGTTCAACCATGTCGGGCCAGCAGATTTTAACAATGCAGCACTATGAAAATGGTAGGGATTTTAATCCAGAACAGTTACAATTACTGACGAAGCTATATCGACAGGTGATCACTGCTTTGCTCGGTGACCGACCACTGAAAAGTCGACAATTGTGGATCCAAAATTCTCAATCTCAATCGTAGTTAGGAAAATAGTATGGCTGCATTACTTGGTGTCAATATTGACCATGTCGCAACTTTAAGACAAGCACGTGGTACGACGTACCCAGACCCAGTCAATGCTGCATTGATCTGTGAGCAGGCCGGTGCAGAGGGAATTACCCTGCATTTGCGCGAAGACCGTCGACATATTCAGGATGAAGATGTACGTCGTATGCGTCCGGTATTAACTACCCATATGAACCTGGAAATGGCCGTAACTGATGAAATGGTGGCGATTGCTAAAGAAATCCAGCCGCAGCATGTCTGCTTTGTACCAGAAAAGCGTCAGGAAGTGACGACTGAAGGTGGTCTGGATGTCGTTGGTCATTTTGAAGATGTGAAAAAAGCCACCCAGGAACTGTCTGCGATTGGCTGTGACGTGTCGCTATTTATTGATGCAGACATTGCCCAGATTGATGCGGCAGTCGCTTGTGGCGCACCTACAATTGAGCTTCATACAGGTGCTTATGCCGATGCTGACACGCCAGAAGCACAGCAAGTTGAGCTGGATCGCATTATCAAAGGGGCAGAGTATGCGGCTTCTAAAGGTCTGGTGGTCAATGCAGGTCACGGTCTGAACCTGGATAATGTCACTCCAATTGCTGCGATTCCTCAAATTCATGAATTAAATATTGGTCACTCGATTATTGCAGATGCAGTTTTTGTTGGACTGGCGCAAGCTGTACAACAAATGAAGGCTGCAATTAAAGCTGCGCGTTAAGATTGCAAAAGATATATGTCAAATATTGATTATGATGAACTGATGAAGCCTGTCATTGGCTTCTTAGGTTGTGAAACACCAAAAGCCTGGCTCGATGAGGCATTACAGAATCTGGAGATCCTGATGCAGGATCATGCCAACTGTGAGAAGAAAGCAGCCAGTACAGCAATGAACCTGATGTTCCGCTATAGCTTCTTTGTAGATTTACAGGTGAAACTGGCGCAGCTGGTACGTGAAGAAATGCTGCATTATGAACAGGTGCTGGAATTCATGAATAAGCGTGGCCAGCAATGGATTGGACTCAGTGCAGGGCGTTATGCAGGTGGTTTGCGTAAGGAAATCCGGACCTATGAACCCGAAGCATTAATTGATGTGCTGGTGATTGGTGCTTTTGTAGAAGCACGTTCTTGTGAGCGATTCTATGCGCTTGCGCCGCTGGTGGATGATGAGCTAGGACGTTACTACCGTTACTTGCTTAAATCTGAATCTCGCCATTTTGAGGACTACTTGGCCTTAGCTTTAGATGTGGCTAAAACTGCAAAACTGAAAAATCCACAAGAAGATATTCAAAGCCGAATTGAGCATATCCGTGAAGTAGAAAAGAATCTGATTCTTAGTCCAGATGAAATGTTCCGTTTCCATAGTGGTGTACCTGCAAAAGCAGCTTAAAAAGCTACTTAATTAAGACATCAAAAAAGATCCTCCAAATCGGGGGATTTTTTATAAATATAAGAGTCTCTGCCTAGCTTATTTATCTATTAAAAGGATTTAAAATAGCCTAAGCAATTTATAATTTAATCTGCTGTTCTATACAGTACGAATGAAGAAATTAGCATCATGCAAGATAGCAAAAGCTGTCGTCAATTTTAGAATAACGGCTTATAACAGCACATTTGATTAAACGAGAATATAAGCCAATCTAACTAGGTAAATAAAAGGGCAGAGTAAGAATATATAAGAGAAAAGAAGAATCGAATCATTTTATAAATGAAATTTCAGGCAATAAAAAAGCCCAAGTCTTAAATGCTTGGGCTTTCTTGAATTTGGCTCTCCCACCTGGGCTCGAACCAGGGACCTGCGGATTAACAGTCCGTCGCTCTACCGACTGAGCTATGGGAGAATCTGAATGCGATTATAGAGAGATTTTGCAAAGGGTCAAGCAAAAACTGTCATATTTATTACAAATTGTACTTATCTGATTTTAATTTAAACGATTGCATTAAATTCTTAAAAAATGCTTGTCAGAACAAATTTCACTTGCTAGATTGAAAACATAAAGTCGTTTGACCAAATGGTCAAACAGTGTGGATTTAAACCTACTTGCCAGCACAAAAATGGCTAAACCGGAGAAAGCGAATGAATACGCTCACTATCCCTCAAATCTTCTTTCAACTGTCTTTTTATCAAGATCATTATCTCGATATTATTCAAGATTCAGCTCAATACTTTACCCCTGTGGCTGGTGCAGAAATCCGTTTATGGCCCTTAGCGACCAAACAATTGTATCTGGGTGACTTGCTGCAATTATGGTTTGCAGAAAAGTGGCTGGTCGAACAAGAACGCCAATTTAGCTTTGAGATCTTTCTGAACACGCCTGAAACTCGGCAAAAAGAACTTTATATTTATGCGCTTACTGGCAATCTTCTGACTGGGTCGAACCAGTCTAAAGTGTGGCAGGCTTCTGCTAAAGAAACTCAGGTGCTGAGTGTATCGAATGTTTCTAAGCATTATTTTGAATATCGGGCTTTGACTCAGCCGAAGCTGGTAAAAGCACCGCAAGGGAAATGGGGCGTACTTTAAGCCTTAAACACGTTAATGGTCGGAATTGCGAAAAATCATACAGGTTGCTGTGGCATGGGTATAAATACGACCTTCGTCATCCAGAATTTGACCTTCGGAAATACCTAGGTTTTTACTGAGATTAATTGATTTTCCGATCGCTTTTAGTTCTTGGTTGTGAGGAATTGGACGGCACATTTTTACATTCAGATCAATTGTGCCATAACCGACACCGGCTTCAAGTAAAGTATGAATCGCGCAGCCTGTTACCGTATCTAAAACAGTTGCAGCAAAACCGCCATGTACACCTCCCATAGGATTCAGATGGCGTTCATCAGCTTTTACAAAAAAGGTCACATGTCCCGGTTCGACTTCGCCAGCAGACATGGGAATGGTGGTTGCCATAGAAGGCATAGACAGATTGCCCTTAAGCATCTCTTGCATAATCTGCAAACCTGAAAGATTCTTGAGATCCATAGCTTGTCCTTATTATTTTAAATACTGGATTTGAATGACAAGTTTAGGCAGATGGTGCTTCGATCAGCAATAAAAAATTGTATGAGGAAATGTACAAAGCCTTTTACTTATGATGAATCCGGTAAAATGATTAAAAATAATAATACCGAGGAAGAATAATCATGAAAGCGAGATATTTATGCGGTGCGACTCGATTTGAAGTGCAGCTTAGAAATCATGAAGTGGCTGCCTGTCATTGCTCCATGTGTCGCCGCCAGACAAGTGGGCCTCTCATGTCGATTGATATAGAAAATATTCACTTTATTGATCAGCAGCATTTATCTGTTGCGAGTACTTCTGAATGGGCAGAGCGTGGTTTTTGCAATGCCTGTGGTACTTTTATTTTCTGGCGGACCAAAGATCATTCCTTTGCCAATATTAATGTATTTACTTTGGAGCAACTGCCAGAGGATCTGGATTTCAATTTAGAAATTTATATAGATCATCAGCCAGCATTTTATTCATTTAACAATCAAACCAAAAAAATGACAGAAGCTGAGGTAATTGCCATGTTCCAGCAACCTGATTCTTGAAATAAATATAATCAGATAAAGGAAGAGCAAGTCTGGTGATTTTATCTGATGAAAATAATCTTTTTAAAATTAAGAACACTATATAAGTGCATATATATCATTAAATAAAAATACTGATTAGCAGGTTCGTATTTCAAATAGCATCCTGCTTTTCATGTCATGATCATTCTTTCTTTTGATTAAATTGTTAAATTGGAACGAAAAAAACTCATAGTTTCTGAGCTCAATAAATTATTATTTTCTATAAGCGAACTAAAGATAGAAACTAAACTTTTCTATAAAAATCAATAAATATAAAGATTTATGGCACAAGGATTGTATGTGATTTCCACTGTATATCTCAGTTTTAAATAATTCAGTTTAAAAATAAAACCCGAGAAAAGAATTAAGAATAGAGTGATTTTGCAATGAAACAGTTTTTGCATCTTTGGGTACCGATTTTTTTGAGTAATAGCATCATAATGTTGGTCGGAATATTTGACATGATTTTCCTGTCTCATTACTCACCGCAACATGTGGCTGCTATGGCTGTGTGTTTATCTATTTATTCTTTATTATTTGTTTCGGGGACGGGGATTTTGCAGGGTATGATGCAGGAACTTGCTGAAGCATATGGGCGACGTGCTTTTGATAATATTCAAAAAATTCTGAAACAGAGCATCCTTATTGTCATCGTCCTGTCTGTATTTGCAGGATGGCTATTAACTCATGCAGATCCTTTGCTACATCTGTTAAAAGCAGATAGTGCATTACAGGCTTTGATTCAACCTTGTTTATGGTTACTGGCTTGGACGCTTCCAGCACATTTGTTAGTACGTATTTTATATATTTTAACGCAAGCCTGTGGTGAGGCGAAGCGTGTGTTCTATGCCAATATTTTTTATCTGATATTCAAAGTGAGTTTGGCCTATTGCCTGATTTTTGGGATTCAGGGTTATGTACCTGCCTATGGGGTTAAGGGAGCTTTCATTGCTCATCTGACTGTTCAATGGGCACTATTAGTGGTGTATTACCTGATATTTCTAGAAAAGCAGTTGCGTGTGCACTGGTCCGGACAATTCTTCCATTTTAAGACTTTGCTAAAAATCTTAAGAATCGGCTTACCCTCAGCAATTGTCGTATTTATTGATGTCTTTACAATTAGTGCGATTGCATTATTGATCTTGCCTTTGGGGGAGATAATGGTGAATGCGCATCAAGTAGCGATGGGTTTGGCTGGCCTGCTGTTTATGGTGCCATTTTCGATGAGCTCTGCTTTTAGCATTCTGGTCTCTACCAGGATTGGTGCAAATCAAGTGCAATCTGCCTGGGATTTAACTTTTAAAGCGTTACGTGTGGTGGTCGCAAGCGCAGTTGTTTTGGCGATCTTGATCGCAATTTTTCAAAAACCGATTGTGACGCTATTTAGTGATAATAAGGATGTGCTTGCGGTGAGTCTGGCATTGATGTTCTTATTGTGCTGGATGCATATTTTTGATGCGATTCTGGTGGTTAGCGTCAATATGCTGCGCTGCTGGAAAGTGGTGGTCTTCCCCATGTTTATCTTTAGTGGAGTACTGCTATTAGGCGGATTGGGCGGAGGCTGGTATTTGGCTTATCATCCAGTGTCGCTCTTCAATCTCAACCTGGATGTTTCAGGAATAAGTGGTTTCTGGTGGATGCTGGCTATTTCCTATACCTTTGCCGCATTGATGTGCTTGCTTTGCTTGGGACTTAAATACCGTAAGCATCTACAAACTGCATAAAAAAACCCGCGATCATCGCGGGTTTTTTTATCTAATCAATTAGATTATTTCGCAGCTTTTTCAGCTTCGATAGAAGCAATCGCCTCATCAACGCCTTCGATAGAATCAGCAGCTTTTTTGATACGTGCAAGCGCATCAACTAATACTTCGTCAGCAGTTGCGTAAGAGATACGCATGAAACCACCTAGACCGAATGCATCACCAGGAACGACTGCAACACCAGTTTCTTCCAGTAACCAAGCAGAGAATTCTGTGCAAGAGTTCAGGCCTTTCGCACGAATCAATGGCTTGATGTTTGCGTATGCATAGAATGCACCATCAGCAGGTAGGCAAGAAATACCTTTAATGTCATTCAAGCCATTCACAACCAGGTCATGACGACGTTTGAATGCTTCAACCATTGGTACAAGAACGTCTTGAGGACCATTCAATGCAGCTTCTGCAGCAACTTGTGAAATAGAAGTTGGGTTAGAAGTTGACTGAGACTGGATTTTTTTCATCGCACCGATCAGTTTAGCAGGGCCCGCTGCATAGCCGATACGCCAGCCTGTCATTGCATATGCTTTAGACACACCGTTTAATACGATAGTGCGGTCGTAAAGGTCTGGGGCAACAGTTGCGATGTTGTAGAATTCATCTTCCCAGCGGATTGGTTCGTACATGTCATCAGATGCGATGAATACTTCTGGGTATTTACGCAGTACTGCAGCTAAAGCTTCTAATTCAGCTTTAGTGTAGATCATGCCAGTCGGGTTAGAAGGGCTGTTTAATACCACTAGACGAGTTTTGTCAGTGATCGCAGCTTCTAATTGCTCAGGAGTAATTTTAAAACGTTGTTCTTCACCACATTTCACGATTACTGGTGTACCTTCAGCAATGATCACCATATCTGGATAGCTTACCCAGAATGGAGCAGGGATGATCACTTCATCACCTTTGTTTAACAAAGCAAGTGCCAAGTTAAAGAAAGACTGTTTACCACCACAAGAAACCAGGATTTGGTTTGCTTGATAGTCAAGGTTATTGTCACGTTTTAATTTAGCAATAATTGCTTTTTTAAGACCTGGCGTACCATCAACAGCGGTGTATTTGGTGAAACCGTTGTTAATTGCTGCAATTGCTGCATCTTTGATGTGTTGAGGGGTATCAAAATCTGGCTCACCTGCGCCCAAACCAATAACGTTGTGACCAGCAGCTTTCAGTTCAGCAGCCTTATTTGTCACAGCAAGCGTAGGGGACGGTTTGATGGCATTCACACGATCAGAGAGACGTACGTCCACGGCAGTATTCCTTCTTATAGGGATTAAAAAATAAAAAGCACATTATCTTAGCCTAAAATGGTGCACATTGGGCAAAAGAATTTGGAAAAATATACGAAAAAAATGCTGAATCAGTGCAACCTTATCTTGAACATCGATAGGTAGTTTAGATAGACATGAACTAAGAATATGCTTTGAGGATGAGAATAATAGGGGAAATATAAACTAAAAATGGCCACTTTAAAGTGGCCATTTATGTGAGAAAGTGTTGTTGTTATGCACTAAAACGTGACAAATCTTCTTCAGGACGGGCAGTCAGCACTTCAATGCCATTTTTTGTTACCAAAAGAGTGTGCTCATATTGAGCCGATAATTTATGGTCTTTAGTGACCACAGTCCATTTATCACCCAGCAGTTTGGTTTGCCAAACACCGGCATTCACCATTGGTTCAATCGTAAAAGTCATACCTTCTTCAAGAACCATACCGGTATCTGGTTGACCATAGTGCAGAACTTGTGGTTCATCATGGAAAGTCGTGCCGATGCCATGGCCACAGTATTCACGGACAACGCTAAAGCGTTCAGATTCAACATATTTTTGAATCGCATGACCAATGTCACCAATAGTAGCACCTGGTTTCACCACAGCCATACCACGATACATGGCTTCTTGAGCGACTTTGCACAGACGGTTTGCCAGGATTGAAGTTTCACCACCCACGATGTACATCATATTGGTATCCCCATGGAAACCATCTTTGATGACAGTGACGTCAATGTTTAAAATATCGCCTTTTTTCAGGATCTTGTTTTCAGATGGGATCCCGTGACAGACCACATGGTTTACAGATGTACAGATTGTATGCTGGAAAGCAGGGCGGCCAGGCGCTGCACCATAACCTAAACATGCAGGAATGGCATTCTGCACATTTACAATATGGTCATGACAAATCGTATCCAATTCCAGTGTCGTTACGCCGGGTTTGATATGCGGTTTGATCATATCCAACACTTCTGCAGCCAGTCGTCCAGCGATACGCATCTTTTCGATATCTTCAGCGGATTTGATTAAACGACGGGGAGCTTGATAAGTAGTGTTCATGATCTCTAAAAACTTTTGGAAATTTGTATGTGACTATGGTATAAATAGCCGCCCATTTTATCAAATGCTTTTTCGTGAATATATTTGCGAGGCTGATTGAATGGTGTATTAAAAATCCGCACATATATCGTCACATTACTCTGGGTGCCCGCAAGGGTGGAGAATGCGGATATATGGAGGCCTAACCCAAACTTTAAGGTAAAGAAAATGGCAGATTACAACGTAAGCATGCGCGACCTTCTACAAGCTGGCGCGCACTTTGGTCACCAAACTCGTTTCTGGAACCCAAAAATGCGTCAATACATCTTTGGCGCGCGTAACAAAATTCACATCATCAACCTTGAGCACACTGTTCCTGCGTTAAATGATGCTTTGAACTTCGCTAACCAATTGGCTAGCAAAAAGAACAAAGTTTTGTTCGTTGGTACTAAACGTGCTGCTTCTGCAATCATCCGTGAACAAGCTCAACGCGCTGGTCAACCATACGTAGATCACCGTTGGTTAGGTGGTATGTTGACGAACTGGAAAACTCTTCGCCAATCTATCAACCGTTTAAAAGACCTTCAAACTCAATCTCAAGACGGTACTTTCGCTAAACTTACTAAACGTGAAGCTTTAGAACGTAGCCGTGAGATGGAAAAACTTGAACGTGCTTTAGGCGGCGTTAAAAACATGGGTGGTTTACCTGACGCATTATTCGTAATCGACGTTGATCACGAAGCGATTGCAATTAAAGAAGCTAAAAACCTTGGTATTCCTGTAATCGGTATCGTTGATACTAACTCTAACCCAGACAACGTAGACTACGTTATTCCGGGTAACGACGATGCGATCCGTGCAGTAACACTTTATGCTTCTGCTATGGCTGATGCGATTCTTGCTGGTAAAGAATATGCTCAATCACAAGCAAATGCACAAGCTAAAGCAGAAGAAGCTCCTGCTTCTGAGGCTTAATGCGTTAGACGCTAGCTTGTCATTTTTGCGACACGTGATGGTGGCAAAGTAAGCGTTATGTATGCAGGCGGCCCATGAGAATCCTCTGGGCCGTTTCTGTTCTAAAAAGAATTCATTTTCTACCGAATTTAGGAGATAAACATGACTGCAGTTACAGCAAGCATGGTTAAAGAACTGCGTGATCGTACTGGTCTAGCAATGATGGAATGTAAAAAAGCTTTGACAGAAGCTGGTGGTGACATCGAATTAGCGATCGACAACCTTCGTAAATCTGGTCAAGCAAAAGCAGCTAAAAAAGCTGGTAACATTGCTGCTGACGGCGCGATCACAATTGCTCAAGAAGGTAACAAAGCAATCCTTCTAGAAGTAAACTGCCAAACTGACTTCGTTGCTAAAGACGAAAACTTTGCTGGTTTCTCTGCGAAAGTTGCTGCTGCTGCACTTGCTGCAAACGAAACTGACGCTGCTAAAATCGCTGAACTTAAACTTGAAGATGGCGCTACTGTAGAAGAAGCTCGTATTGCGCTAGTTCAAAAAATCGGTGAAAACATTCAAGTACGTCGTGCGAAAATTGTTGAAGGTGAAAACCTTGCTGTTTACAAACACGGTCTTCGTATCGGTGTTGTTGTATCTTACTCAGGTGATGCTGAAACTGGTAAAGGCTTGGCAATGCACATTGCTGCATTCAACCCGGTTGCTGTAAATGCTGAACAAGTTCCTGCTGACCTTATCGCGAAAGAAAAAGAAATCGCTGAAGCAAAAGCACTTGAATCTGGCAAACCAGCAAACATCGTTGAGAAAATGGTTGTAGGTTCTGTTGAGAAATACCTGAACGAAGTTGTTCTTGAGCGTCAACAATACGTAATCGACAACGACAAGAAAGTTGCTGAAGTTCTTAAAGCGACTGGTACTACTGTTGCTAACTTCGTTCGTTTCGAAGTGGGTGAAGGTATCGAGAAGAAAGCTGAGCTTTCTTTCGCTGAAGAAGTTGCTGCTGCTCAGGCTGCTGCAAAATAATTCGGTAACGAATTAGAAAAAAGCCCCGAATGGGGCTTTTTTTATGACTAAATAAAGAATGATCAAGGGGGAATTATGGCAAATAAAACCCATATGGGGATCGGGGCTGTCATTGCACTTTTGGTGGCTGCTTATTTAGGTCTGGATTTATCAGAATCTAAACAACAGACCAATACTTTTGTACCTTCAGCAGAAGTTGCGATTCAACAGCAGACTCATGTTCAAAAAAGTACGCATAAGCTTTCTGATGATACCCAGCGTATAGAGCAAGCTTACCAGCAAAGACAAAGTGATCTTCAGGTTCAGGCAAGCGGTAAGGTGATAGCATTATTAAAAGATGATAATGAAGGTTCCCGTCATCAGAAATTTATTCTGGAGTTATCCACTGGTCAAACTGTATTGGTTGCGCACAATATTGATCTGGCACCACGCATCCAGAATATTCAAAAAGGTGATCAGGTTGAGTTTTTTGGTGAGTATGAATATAGCGAAAAAGGCGGGGTGATTCATTGGACCCATCATGATCCATCCAATAAGCACATCAGTGGTTGGTTAAAACACCAAGGAAAAACCTATCAATAAGGGAATTTTCCTTGGTTTTATAAATGTAATGATATTACATACGCTTTAAGCGCACTGTATTGCCTCAGATTGACGAGATTTCCATTTAGGTAGGACTTTGCCTAAATAGGCATCCATGCACCATAACGGGCCAATGAGAAGGAATTGAAGGTCTTTGAAGAAAGAAGGCTTTTTACCTTCGACTTTGTGTCCATAAAATTGCCCAATCCAGGCAAAAACAAACAAGGCTATAAAGAAGCCCACACCTATAGGTAAAACCCAGATGAACCAGGCCATCATCAGTGTTAGAGCTGCCATTGCCACAGCCAGTACGATATCTAAACGTGCATAAAACACAAAAGCCAGAACCAGGAGCAGGGCAGTTAGTAAAGCGCTAAAGTGCCCCATGATGCCAATAATGGAAAAATAGATGGTAGGCACGCAGACCCAATGGATCAGTTTGTTGGTTTTATTTTGATGACTTTCACTATATTCATCTAACCATTCGGATATTGTTTTCATTCTATCGCTCCCATCCATGAACGTACTGTTATTTTCAAAATATAAAACAGTTTGAGGGGATGGTCAAAGTGAAATCGATAGTGGGTGAGTAAAGGAGAGGAGGCCTATATCTGAATGGAATAATATCGACAGTATTAAGGATAAAAGTAGTTCGAATTCTTGCTCTACATCACCAAATAAAAAAGCCACATGACTGTGGCTTTTGAGTTAAATGTAGAGCGGTCAAATCTTATGAGTTTGGACCATCTACACGCTCAATATTAACATGTGCAGTACCAGCATTGGTAATACCAAGCTGTTTAGCAGCGCCGTAAGATAAATCTAGAACACGGTTGCCATGGAATGGACCACGGTCATTCACCTTCACGACAACACTCTTACCATTGTTTTTGTTAGTCACGCGGATAAAGCAGTTTAATGGCAGGCTACGGTGTGCAGCAGTCATTGCATTCATATCGAATGTTTCACCACTGGCAGTTTTACGGCCATGGAACTGACGGCCATACCAAGATGCTGTACCTGTCTGACTGAATTTACGAACTGTGTTTGAAGCAACATTGTTCAGTTTCTCAATCACTGAAGGCTCTTCTGCAGGAATTGCAATTTTTGCTGCAATGGTTTGACGACGAACTTTATCGCCAGAACGCTCAGTGATTGAAAGGCTGTTCAAATTTGTGAAATTTGAATTGAAGCTTTGAGCTTCTTTATTTAATACACGCGCTGCAAGACGCGAATTGTCATGATCATTATTGAATGATGACGACTGAACCATATCTGCTTGCGATTGCGTTAGGGTAACGGTCGCGGCAATGGCCATAAAATACTTCAGAAAAGAAGAATGCATTGAATCAACTCCTAACAGCATGTTTCATTAGATTGGGCCTAAGTAGCTGATAACCCTATAAACATGCCTGATATTTAACTTATGCAACTACATTTAACGAATTGGATAATATTCATGCTGGCAACTGGCTGTCTAGTATTTAATTAAAATAGTTAAAAAAAGTACGCAAAATAAACAATGAGTGATTAAAAAATAATCAATATTGTAACAAGGTGTAAAAAATGCCTAAAATTTAGGCATTTTGTTTAATAAAAATCTTGACTTTAATAGTATGTAGTAATTTTTACTGTTATCGGCTCGTAATTTCTGTACCTAAAAGCCACAATGCAGTGGCATACATACGACTACGATTGTACGTGGTAATCACTTGAAAATTCGGATAAGTAATATAGTAAATCGGTCCGTAATTTTCTTGTAATTGAATGACATTGACCATATCAAGATCATCAATACGAACAATCGGATTCATCGGACTGATTCCTTGGGTTTTGATTACTCCATAAGGTGTTGGCTGAGTCAGATCTTTGGCGATGACAGAATCAGGATTCGAACCGCTATAACGGGCAGGGAAGGCAATTGGCTGATCACGTTGCCAGCCATTTTGAGCCAGATAGTTTGCAATTGAACCAATCGCATCTACCGCAGAATTGCGCAGATCGATATGGCCATTGCCATCATAGTCGACCCCATACTTTGGAATATTACTTGGCATAAACTGCGGATAGCCCACAGCACCTGCATAAGAACCCACGATCGAGGATGCTGACACACCATCTTTATATGACCATGCGATCAATGCCGCCAGTTCATCCTGGAAGTATTGCGCACGACGTTCATAACCAAAGCCAAGAGTTGCCAGTGCATCACGGGTCACAAATGAACCCTTGTTGCTGCCAAAACCGGTCTCTACCCCCAAAATACCCAAAATGATCGATTGTGGTACACCAAACTGCTGCTCAGCGCGATTTAGTGTTGCAGCATATTGCTGCTTGAAACGTACACCACGTTGAATCGTACCTTCAGACAGAAAATTGGTCTTATAGGCATACCAAGGCTTACTTTCACCTGGACGATTCATGATATTGATAATATTTGGAAGATTTTTTGCTCCCGTCATTGCACTGTCTACTTGCTGGGCACTTAGACCATAGGTCTGCATAGTGTTTTGCTTGAAACTGGCATAAGAGGGATGATATTGAAAATCGTTGGCCAGGCTTAAACTACTGAGTCCGAATGCACTGACAAGGATCGAAAGCTGCTTCAATTTTTTATAAAAATTCGATTTCAACATCTTGGTATGATTTCCAATTTTTTGATAGGTTTGTGGCTATGTCATTTGAATCGTGCCATGAAAAAGATCAATTCACTTTTCTCAATTTTCTGGCATTAGAGGCAATATTAAAGATAACATTCTGATGAATAGGAGTCATATAAACTCCCTTAAAAACAGGAAAGGGTTGGTTGTTTTTTCAGCATTTTGTATTTTAGTTCACAATAATTGTAACAAGCTATTTCTTAAGCCACAAAAAAGCCTGACCGAAGTCAGGCTTAATCTGCATTATTTGAATAAATATGCGGCTTTATTCAGTAAAGAATAGGGTGTCGTGATATTCTGCCATTGCCTGAAGTTCATCCTTATTTAAATTCAGGATGATTTTATCTGCTGCAATATTAATCGCTTTGATTACCGCTGAAGCACCAATATCAGCAGCCTTGCGTTTAATCATGCCTAAATCTAAGGTTTTATTAAAGTCGACCATGAAATGACGTACAGTCGCTTCACCAAACTGTTTGTACAGATTGCTGAGACTCTGCTTATCGACACTTTGGCCAGCTTTTAATTCTGCATAATGGTGTTTTAGATTGGTGACCAGATTGGCATCCAGTGATTCACCAATACGGAAATTTCCTTCCGGATCTTTAAACAGGCTGCGTTCAGAAAAAGCAATCGACTCCTTGACGACTTCATTTGGTGCTTTACTCAGTAACTGTTTCAGTAACACTGCCACAGTAGACTTGATATAGCCTGCCAGTTTTTCTGCCGTATCGCGTTTTTCGCTTGCAGGAAAACGGCGTACCAGTTCCGTGAGAATTGCATCAATAATTTCATCATTAATCATTAATGCAGTTTTATCCCGCAGTGGATAAAGCGGTTCACTCGAGTTTTTATTTTTCTGTGCAGTCTGAATTGTATTTAATAGTTCTGCAGAAGGAATAAAACCAAAAAAAGGCATTCTTAAACCTCAATGTTTTTTATTGTCGCGCTAAACGAATAGGGCGAGGCATCCATGTGGAATCCGATACACGACAAGGGTTGATATCCAATCCACCACGGCGTGTATAGGTCGCATATACCATCAGCTTTTCCGGTTTCAGATTTTGCCAGATATCGGCAAACATCTGTTCCACACATTGTTCGTGAAAACCGTTGTGCTGACGATACGAAATAATATAAGCCAAAATACTCTTATAACAAGGTTTTTTGCCCTGATAGCGTATAAATACTGTACCCCAGTCCGGTTGTCCAGTGACTGGGCAGTTACTTCTTAATAAATGTGAATAGAGTTGTACTTCGATATTTTCATCGCTGTACTGATCTAAAGACAATAAAGAAGCATCTGGATGATTTTCCAGGCGTTCCGGAGTCAGGTCATCAATACAGATACCTTCAGGCTTGGAAATTTCAAGTTCATCAACATGGAAAAGATCCAGTGTGATTTCAGCACCGGCAGCTTTTGAGAGGTCTTTTTCTACAGTTGCAATAAAGGCCTCTTTCGAATCAAACTTGGCAAAGTTCAGACTATTGAAATATAGCTTTAAAGACTTTGATTCAATGAGGTTTGGGGAAGATGCTGGCAGGGTAATCCGACCACTAGCTACTTGAGGTACGCCAGCAGAATTTAACCATGAAATTTCAAAAACATGCCACCAGTCTTTGCCTTGCTGAATAGCTTCAACATGGGCATATTTTTCACGGGCAGGCGCACGAGAAATCGGGAACAAAATATCGGGCTGATACTCTGTTGGGTAGTTGGTGTCTTTACCAAGGAGAGAATGTTCTACACTCATTATTCACGCATTCCTGAACCACGAGACAATAAATAGTAAGCAATACCGTAAAGCACGGCACACCAGAAAGTAATCACGACCAATGAAATGGAAACATTGACATCGCTATGACCTAAAATGCCGAAACGGAACGCATTGACCATATACACGATCGGGTTAACTAAAGAGAGATTTTGCCAGAACGGACTTAAGGCTGAAATCGCATAAAACACACCGCCTAAATAAGTCAGTGGTGTGAGTACAAAAGTTGGGATGATCGAGATATTATCAAAAGATTTGGCATAGACAGCATTAATAAAGCCGCCTAGAGAGAATAATAGCGAGGTAATGAGTACTGTATATATAGTCACAAACCAGTTAGTAATATAAAGGTCTGCAAAAAACAGGCTCATGGCACTGACAATAATGGCAACAAACAGACCACGAATTACACCACCCAATACATAGCCCCATAAAATGGCATGTAAAGGTACAGGGCTCATAATTAGCTCTTCAATGCTTTTCTGAAATTTTGAGCTAAAGAAGCTGGAAGAAACGTTGGCATAACTATTAGTAATCACCGCCATCATAATCAGACCAGGGACAATAAACTCCATATAACTATAGCCGCCCATTTCCCCAATACGTGAACCGACCAGATTACCGAAGATCACGAAATATAGACTCATGGTAATTGCTGGTGGCAGCAGAGTTTGTGGCCAGATCCGCATAAAACGGCGAACTTCTTTATGAACGATGGTATATAAGGCGACGCCGAGCTGATTTATATTCATTGTACAGCTCCATCCAGATTTTTCTCGACCATTTTCACAAATAGTTCTTCTAAGCGGTTTGACTTGTTACGCATACTGCGTACCTGAATGTTTTGTGATTCCAGTAACTGGAACAGATCATTCATACTGTGTGCTTTATCCAGTGTCACTTCTAGGGTCATTGGATCAACTAAATTAAATTTCACACCAATAATTTCAATATTTAATGGCTCAATAGGCGCAGCCAGATCGAAGATAAAGGATTCTTCATTGAGCTGATTCAGGAAATTTTTCATGGTGGTATCTTCTTTGATCACACCACGGTCGATGATGGCAATACGACGACATAACATCTCTGCTTCTTCCAGATAATGAGTCGTTAAAATAATAGAAGTACCATTACCGTTCATTTCATTAAGAAAATCCCACATGGAACGACGCAATTCGATATCTACACCGGCGGTCGGTTCATCCAGAATCAATAATTTTGGTTCATGCATCATCGCACGGGCAATCATCAAGCGGCGTTTCATCCCCCCTGAAAGCATACGAGCTTGAGTAGAGCGTTTTTCCCAAAGACCCAGTTTATTTAAATATTCTTCAGCACGCGCTTGGGCAATTTTTTTAGGAATACCGTAATAACCGGCTTGAGTGACCAGAATATCAAAGGTTTTTTCAAACTGGGCAAAGTTAAATTCTTGGGGCACCACACCTAGACATTGTTTGGCTTCAGAAGGGTGGGTATCCAGATTGTGGCCAAAAATCTCAACGGTTCCAGAGGTTTTTCTTGTTAATGAACTGATAATACCAATAGTAGTGGACTTGCCCGCACCATTAGGTCCTAACAGGGCATAGAATTCACCTTCAGGTACAGTTAAGTTGATTCCTTTAAGTGCCTGAAAACCATTTCCATAGGTCTTCGACAAATCCCTTAATGTCAGCGCATCAGTCATAGAGATCTCAAATGGTGAAAAGTTGAGATATTGTGAGTGATCTTGCAGAATAAACCAAGTCATTCACATGGAATTCTCTGTTGCTGTTTTGGCACACTGTATAAAGGATAGGCATAAAAATAACGAAGTTATAGATAGTTGCTTTACCTTATGCGTTTTTTTGTTATGATGTGCGCATTCCAAAAAGCTGCGGCCATAGCTCAACTGGATAGAGTACAGGTCTCCGAAGCCTGTGGCGTGGGTTCGAGTCCCGCTGGCCGCACCATCATTTTATAAGTTCACTTTCCTCATTAGAATAAAAAAAATTCCAGATTTATAAAATAAATTATGGATTCTCTTCCTCTTCATCCTGATGTTTTTGACGTATTAGATCTCTTTTCACCTGAGGGTCTTGATCCACGCCTAACTGACCGCGTTGAATCTCTCGATCCTGTTTCTCTTGCGGATCTAATTCCTCTTCTGGGAATTCTTCATTCAACTCTTCATCTGGTTTAACCATCGGGAATTACCTCTTGTTGAGAATATATATGAATAAGTCGCCTTGGTCCTTTAATTCTATAAAAGTGGGTGAATTACATTGTTGTATTTATAGTTTGTTTAATCTCATAAATTGTTGTTCCTATAAATAGATGTACTGAGTAGTTTTTCTATCAAAAAATTAGTATCTTATGCTCACAATAAAAATGAGACATAGATATGAAAAAATTATTATTCATTGGGTTGATGATTGGGGCTTCTTCAGTTGCTGGAGCAAATACACCATTAGCTATTCAATATGGTAATCCTGTTCCAATAGATAAAGCAGTAATTACAACTACACCTTATCATGCTCAAGAAAACCTAATAAGTCAGTACTCTTTGGCTTTTGGCTATGCCGGTTCAAAAATAGG
Organism: Acinetobacter sp. YH12072; assembly: GCF_013419565.1. Lineage (NCBI taxonomy): Bacteria > Pseudomonadati > Pseudomonadota > Gammaproteobacteria > Moraxellales > Moraxellaceae > Acinetobacter > Acinetobacter sp. YH12072. The sequence goes on from NZ_VOZV01000008.1 coordinate 48,102, forward strand.
GTCGGACAGTTTTTTGGGTACCGAATCATTCGATGGGCTGTTTATTAAGGGTGAATATCAATCCCATCCGACGGCCAGCTTATGGGCCGAATACAAATTTCAAAGTTCAGATATTGATTACAATCAAGTTGCAGTGGGGATAAAAAATAAATTTCTGGAAAATGATCAGCTTTATTCAGCAGTTTCTATAGGTCTGGGAATGAGCTGGGTAGATGAAAGTGAAACGGATGCAGATCTTGGTCGAATCGATCTTGAATTGGATTATTTTACAATTCCCGTTGCATTGGAAGTCGGTTATAAAGTTGCTCCTGAAGCAGATTTATTTGGATCTTTTGGTTATCAATGGATGTTTAACCGTGACGCCAAGATTTGTATGAATGGCGCATGTGTCTCTGGTAAGAGTGATGATCTGGACTTAAATGGGGTTACTTATCAATTTGGTTTTCGCTATTACTTTTAGTGGCTAATCAATCGCCTTAATAGCGAACTCTTTTACTTAAGACTTGAAATTGTATTTAGATGAAATTATTCATTTTTCACATAAATAAAGAATATTTTTTATTGAAATTTAAATAGATAGGATGTAGAGATAGAAAAGAATAGAATTGTTTGTAGTGCTCTATTGAGCCAGCCAAAATATTTTAATCTGCTTTTGAAAAAGCACAATTTAAATATTGTATAAGTCTTCTTTTAGAAGTGTAAAAGCGTATTGTAGGTAAAAAAAATCCTGCTATATTGAACTCATGGTAGGTTATAAAACGAAACGACGCTACCAATAAGTTGGACGGATCAATGACAGTTAGTTGAGTTCGAACTTCGGTTCAGGCAATAGATCTAGCACTAGCCATCCAACACAGAGCCCGCAGCGATGCGGGCTTTTTAATGCAAAATTTTAAGCGTGAGTTATTAATAATTTTGACTCTTTTATTTGTATGGCACATTCTTCATTAGCGACAATATATAGTCAATAAAAGGTGCTCGCTAAAAAATCTTACATATTCGTTTGAAAGCCTTTCAAATAACTATGTTATAAGAATTCAGACAAGCAAATTTAATAATGCCAATAAAGGGAGGTATGACGATGACAAAAGATTTAATTGAAGTGCAAGTCAAAAACCAGTATGGCAAAATTCTGAATGTAAAAGCATTATTACGTGCTGGCGCTCAGCATAGTGATCCGTCCCAGCGTTTGGAACAGCAAGTCGACTATATTGTCGTGGATGATGAAATTATCCGGCCAACGATTGAACTGTTATTTGCTAGTGAGCAGACCGACTGTATCTATCGTGTTTTAGAACCTAAATAAGGATCCGGGATTCATTATGCTGCTTTGCGACCCTTAAAAAAAGATATAGCTCATCCAATGATGAGCTTGATTTTGATATCTGAGTTCAGCTTCTTTATAAATATTTGATGCAGAATAAAAACTGATAAATTTAATTCAAAGAGATTGGATAAATTCCTATCATTTCTCAGTTTCTTAATTTTTTATGTTATATAGCATCAAGCTATCTACATAGATGATCTAAATGAACTTCTTCAAAAATACGCTCTGAGAAAAGCATTATTTCAGAAATTTTTTAATGTGACATTTACATCATAACGGTCAAACTCATCCAGAATTTGATACAAGGTTTGCTGTCCCAGTTCATCTGCCGGCCTGATATGAACTTCCTGATTGGTTCCGCTGTCAAAACATTCAATTGTTTGAATTAGCCAATGATGTTCGATTGAACTCTTTTGAATTAATACCCGTCGTGGCTGTAATGCGTCACTGATCTGGCGGGGCAGTACATAAGTAATCGCAAGTTGTATAGTGTCCAATTCTTCAGCTGGACTCAAAAAAGTGATTACCCAATTGCCCACTTTACTGAGCTGCATGGGATTATCAAAGGCATCGAATTCGAGATAATATTGCATGGGAAGAAAGAGGATTAATTTATATTATTTCCTATATGCACCTGTTTAGAGGGGGTGTTCTATCACGCTAAAGTATAAGAACAGCTAGATGCAAGAAGTGATTAAATATTAAATTATTAAAAATCAATAAATTAATATTGATTTGTATCTGTTTTTATTCTGAATATCGATTAGTTAAGAGCTTTAAAGACTAAGATAGTCATCTATAAAATACTTTATTTCACTTGCTGAATAAAACAAAACATGATTAGTTAAAAATCCCTCTCAATATTTAGAGAGGGAAGAAAAGATTTCATTTATAGCGTAAGGATCGCGGTATTTTCCAATGCTTTGCGTAGATAAGGATCTAAGTCGTCCTGGCGAAGTAACCACTGAACATAGTCAGCAGGAAGATCGGCAATCGCAGTGCCACGGTGCTTACCAAAATTGATGGTCCGTGGAATACGCGCATCTTCAGATGCCTCATAGAGTTCTTCAATACTGCTGATTTTCAGGTGATGCACAATATGCATCAGGATATTTGCTGTCAAAATGATATCCATATCGGCGCGATGGGCTTTACGGATCATTTCCCGGGCGCGCTCGCTGCCTTTGGTAATCATATAGATTAATGCAGAGATATTATGTGCTTCAGCCTCTGGCCAAACACGGCGGGCGAGGGCAAGGGTACAAATTGCTTTAATATTCGATGAATCGACGCCACATTTTTCTAAGGCACGAATATCATAATCAATATTATGGCCAATGATATAAGTGGTTTCTTGCGGGAGTTCAAAGCTGCTGTAATGCGGTTGTCCTTCCAAATCGGACTGCAGAATATGATGTACGGCCATTGCGGCAAAGGAAATCGGTTCGTCGCATGAATAAAGCTGATCAAACAAGCGACTTTTATCCAGACTGATTTTATGGTCTATGATCTCTACAGGCGCATAGGCAATTTCAATGGGTTGACCATTCAAGGTATGGGTTTCAGTATCGAGAATGATAGCCTGCATGACGAGAATATGCCTGAAAAAAAGTGGATATCAAAATCTAACATTATTGTTTCGATCCTGACAATTGAAATGCCGGATTTCAACTTTAATTGCAGACTTTTTGACTGATATAGAATATTTGTAATCTACACTTATAAATAAAAGTTTTCAAAGTTTCTGTAAATATTTCCAAAACTTAAATTTATCGTGTTGGAATGGTCATAAATTAAATCGCTATTTATTAGAAAAATAACAAAATAATCTCTTGTATTTAATGAAATAACTTGGGAAATTATTGTCTAGTTTTATCAACTGATAAAGATAAAACTATAAAAATTATGAGAGATAATAATTAAGACAAGGATAAGATCGATGAAACGTCATGTATTGACTGGTTCTCTACTCGCGCTAAGCGTAGCTTTAACTGCCTGTAATGATAGCGATGATGATCGTTATTATGAATCCAAACCCGCTATTCCCGTAAATAATATTGACAATCCAGTCGTAACCACACCTGTAGCCTATACCAAAACAGATCTGACTGCTGTTGCCGATGAGAGCGTGGTCATGACCTATAAGATGTTAGGTATTAATAATAAGGAAACCCAAGCGACGGCACTGCTTTTCACTCCAAAAGGAACGCCTCCTGCAAAAGGTTGGCCGATAGTGGCATGGGCACATGGTACGACGGGTGTGGCCGATCAGTGTGCACCAAGTCGCAATGAAATAAATTCTTATATCAAAAATATGATTGCCGGATTCCTTCAAGCGGGATATGTGGTCGTTGCGCCTGATTATGAAGGTTTGGGTGAGCCGGGTGGAAAAGAACTTCATCCTTTCCTTAATCTTAAGAGTGAAGCCTATTCCATTACCGATGCTGTCGTCGCAGCAAAAGACTATTTAGGTTCGGAAGCCTCTAATCAATGGATGGCTGTCGGTCATTCTCAAGGTGGTCAAGCGGCTTTAGGCGCTGCCCAATATGCAGCACGTGCTTCTCAAATGACTTATAAAGGTACGGTAGCTTTAGCACCTGCTTCTAATTTCAGTCTGATTTTGGCAGGTGGTGAGGCTCAAGCTGGACAAGAACCAGATCTGAATAAAAAGATTCAAACTCTAGCCTCTTTAGATACTTTTACCGCGCTGATTGTCGCGGGATTGCGTAATCCGAATCCAAATCTGCAATATATTCAGGTCTTTAAAACACCAACAGACGAGATTGCCAAGAATGCCGAAACAGATTGTTATGATGTATTAGGCAACAAATTCGGTACGGCAATGGGAGCTTATGCCCAAACCAATGGGAATCTGGAAGAATATCCGCGTACTCAAGCTAATTTTATGAGTATTCCAGTAGTGAAGAATTTCCTGGATAAAGACTCTCAGCCTTTACAGGTTAAAGTGTCTACACCTGTGATTATTTATCAGGGAGAGGCGGATTCTACTGTTCCAAAGGCTGCAACAGATGTTTTAGTGAGCTTAGCGAATCAGAAACAAACCTCGGTACGATATATTACGGACGGTTCATGGGATCATGGTAGCGTCTATGCACTGAATATCGCTAATATTATTTCAGATGTAAAATCTCTAATGCCAATTCAATAACTTATTTTTATCTCTATAGCTCATGTTTTTTTAAGCATGAGCTATTTTTATTGCAAACTGAATAAAGTTCATGATCGAAATTGGCAAAGTTCATGTTACAATACGCGCCAATCTTAGCACGGCTTAAAAGCCCTAATTTAATAGGACCTCGCTAATGTTTGCCAATATCTCTATTGCTGAATTTGATCCAGAAATCGCTCAAGCAATCTCTAACGAAGATGCTCGCCAAGAAGCGCACATCGAGTTGATCGCTTCTGAAAACTATTGTTCACCAGCAGTAATGGAAGCTCAAGGATCAAAACTCACTAACAAATATGCAGAAGGCTACCCAGGCAAACGCTACTATGGCGGTTGTGAATATGTAGATGTCATTGAACAATTGGCAATTGACCGTGCTAAAGAATTATTTGGTGCTGATTATGCTAACGTTCAGCCACATGCTGGTTCTCAAGCAAACTCTGCAGTTTATTTAGCGCTGCTTAACCCAGGCGACACAGTATTGGGTATGAGCTTGGCTCACGGTGGTCACTTGACTCACGGTGCGAAAGTAAGCTTCTCAGGTAAAACTTATAATGCAATTCAATACGGTCTGAATCCAGAAACTGGTGAGATCGATTATGAAGAAGTTGAACGTCTAGCTGTAGAACACAAACCACGTATGATCGTAGCTGGTTTCTCTGCATACAGCCAAATCGTAGATTGGCAACGTTTCCGTGACATCGCGGATAAAGTTGGCGCTTACCTGTTTGTAGATATGGCTCACGTTGCTGGTCTGGTTGCTGCTGGCGTTTACCCAAGCCCAGTTCAAATTGCTGACGTAACAACAACAACTACTCACAAAACTCTTCGTGGTCCTCGTTCAGGTCTGATCCTTGCAAAAGCAAACGAAGAAATCGAGAAAAAACTTCAATCAGCTGTATTCCCAGGTAACCAAGGTGGTCCTCTGGTTCACGCGGTTGCTGCTAAAGCAATCTGCTTCAAAGAAGCAATGGCACCTGAATACAAAGCATACCAACAACAAGTGGTTAAGAATGCTCAAGCAATGGCTGAAGTTCTAATCGAACGCGGTTACGATGTTGTATCTGGCGGCACTAAAAACCACCTGTTCTTGTTGTCTCTGATCAAACAAGACATCACTGGTAAAGATGCTGACGCTTGGTTAGGTGCTGCTCACATCACTGTGAACAAAAACTCTGTACCAAACGACCCACGTTCTCCATTCGTGACTTCAGGTATCCGTATCGGTACACCTGCTGTAACGACTCGTGGTTTTGGTGAATCAGAAGTTCGTGAACTTGCTGGTTGGATCGCTGACATCCTTGATGCTAAAGGCGATGAAGCTGTGATCGCTGCTGTTAAAGAAAAAGTTGCTGCTGTTTGTGCTAAATTCCCTGTTTACGCAAAATAAGCCTAACTTGAGAAAAGCCCCCTCAAGGGGGCTTTTTTATTGGGTGATATTTTTTCTGACTCATCTTCTGCTGCTAGCTTTTACGATGAGTTAAAAGGGAAGATAAGATCAAAGCTTAATCAATCCTATATAGAAAATACTTATCCTTTTATAAAACAAAGTTGAGAAATACAGATCCTATAAATCTGATTTCGAAAAGAGTATTGAGTTTTTCTAAAACTGGTTACATTCTTTGAAAAACAGCTTTATAAGTTGAGTTAAGACACAATTTTTTTAGCAGCTAAAAATAGATTTTTTATATTTGAACTTAATTTAATCTGATTAACCACTTAGAACCTAGATTCATTCGCTTTTTAAAGACTATTCAATCATTCATTAAACAAGGTAGTAAGAATGGCTAAACCAAAAATTATTTTATCTGAACAGGATGTGGAGCGTCTCGAAACCATGCTTGAAAATCAGGACAAGCTCAGTGAGACCATGCTTCAACTGGAAGATGAACTGGCTCGTGCTGAAGTGGTCAAGCCAGAGGACATGCCAAGCAATGTGGTGACCATGCATGCGCGTGCATTGCTGACGATTGCACCATCAACGGAGCCTGTAGAAATCACCTTAGTCTACCCGCATGAGTTTAAAGGTGAAAAAGGGCAAGTGAATGTCGTAGCACCGATTGGAACTGCAATCTTGGGCTTGGCAGAAGGACAGACCATTGAATGGCCACAACCTGATGGTCAGTTGATGAAAGTCACGATTGAAAAAGTGCTGTATCAGCCGGAACGAGAAGGTGACTATCTATAATTTTTTAGTTAATTCGCCAATATAAAAAGGCCCCTATAATCGGGGCTTTTTAATATCCATGTTTTAATGCTTTGTGAGTTTATCCAGATAACCCATAATAAATGCAGAAATCACAAAAGTCAGATGCATGATGATGTACCACATGATTTTGTCATTCTCGACGTTACGAGCATCCATAAAAATACGTAGTAAATGAATCGAAGAAATAGCTACGATAGAAGCAGCAACTTTTAGTTTAAGCGAATTGGCATCCATAGTGCCGAGCCAGTTCAGGCGGGTTTTATTTTCATCGATTTTGAGTTGTGAAACAAAATTTTCATAACCTGAAAACATCACCATCACAATAAGTCCACCAACCATGGTCATATCAACCAGGGAGAGAATTACCAAGATCAGGTCAGCTTCAGTATATTCAAAGATATGCGGCAGGACATGAATGACTTCCTGAAAGAATTTTAAGGCCAGCAATAATAAAGCGAATGATAAACCAAAATAGACAGGTGCCAAGATCCAGCGTGCGGCATACATCGTATTATGAAAAAAACGTTCCATTTTATTCTCAGGTTACCTACTTTATTGTTGATCTTGATCATAAATAATTCATGCTTAAAATTCGAGAATTATTTATGTTTTATAATGCCTTATAAGTATTCTTAAGTTTAAAAAAGCTTAATTAAGACCATAAATTAACTTGGCATTTATTGTGCTTATCCTTATTTGGTTGATTATTAGCCTATCTGAGGCTGATGGGAAAGGTTATAGAGAGCAACAGCAGGCTAGAAGCAAAATGATTCATACAAGAAATGACTGTAGGCCAAACTTAATTCCAACAATATCTTCAACGTATATAAAGAAAATTCTATGGCTTGAAGCATTCCTTTGCAAAATGCTACATGTTATGTTGAATGAAAAGACGTACTATAAAAATCGAATTCATTGAGTTTAAAGGGCCATGTCACAGATAGATGTTTTGATTCCAATCCAAGACATTGCAGTAGAGCAGAGCGAGATTCTAAGTATCAAGCGCAACGAACTTGTGCCTTTACTCCACGATCAATACAAGCTGAATCATTATGCGGACTCACTTATTCAGGCGCAGGCAGTACTATTAAATGGGGTAGATCCCCATCTGACCCAACAACTGAGCCATACTATTGAACAGCTGATTCACATGCTGGCTCAATCAAAAAAATATTTAAAAAAACGTAAATTTAATGCCTTGCAGAAATGGCTGGGTATTGATCTGGACTATGGCTCAAGTCAGGTTGAATACTATAAAAAACTGGACTATTTACTGGATCAGGCAGATCACCTTAGCCGTAAGTTGCAAATTGAAATCCAGAAATCCCAATCGCGATTCCAGCAGCTGATCGGTTTACGTGAGCAAATGGCCAAGCATATTGTGGCAGCAAAAGAATTTTTATCTGAATATCCGCAGTTTGTAAGGAATCAGCATCCACTGGATAATTTTTCTGAGCGGCTGTCAAAAAAGGTGCATACCTTAAGAACCTTGCAAAGCAGTAATGACATTGCCATTACCCAGATGCAATTGTCCCAGCAACTGTCTTATAGCCTACTGGATCGGTTTAAAGAAGCGCAACAGGTGCTGATTCCGGCCTGGCAATATCATGTCAAACAAAGCCAGACGAAACACTCGACAAGTGATCTGGAAAAACTTGATAATAGCCGGGACAATTTGATTAAAACGTTAAAAAAGTCACTCGAGAAACCCTCGAATACATAACAATATAAGGTGAAACATGACCAAATCTGATGTAGTAAATTTACCTGTCGAAAGCTCAACTGAACTGACTGAACAGAAGTTCCAGCAAATGGATCTGAAAGAGCTGGGCTTGCAGCCTGCCGATTTTCAGGGGGTCTTGGCAGCACGTAAAGAACTGCAGAATATGAGTCATAATAGTGTGGCCGAATATGGCAAAAATATAGCCACCAAAACTTCAAGCTATACCGATGAATTGCTGAATCTGGTACAAAATAAAGATCTGGATGCAACCGGTCAAAAGCTGAATCAGGTGGTGCAGGTGGCACAGCAACTGAATACCAGCAGTATCTTGAACAAGAAAAAAAGTTCAGGATTTCTGGGCAATATCATCAGCAAATTTAAGGGCGTGAAAGATAATTTTGACTCGCATTTCAATACCACTAAAGAACAGATTGATGTACTGGTCAAGGAAATTGAAACTTCACAATCTGGATTAAAAGCCCGCGTTGATACCCTGGATAAAATGTTCGATGGGGTGCAGGAAGAATACAAGCAGCTGGGTATTCATATTGCAGCTGGACGTTTACGTGAACAGGAATTGCAGCAGGAAATTGCTGCGCTTACAGCTTTGCCACAAGATCAGAGCACCACGCAAAAAATCTATGACCTAAATCATCTAGCCAATAATCTGGAAAAACGCATCAGTGATTTACAGGTATTGCAGCAATCTGCGATGCAGACTTTGCCTATGATCCGGATTATTCAGTCCAATAACCTGATGCTGGTGGATAAATTCTATGCCATTAAAAATATCACATTGCCAGCATGGAAAAACCAGATCAGTCTGGCCATTTCACTGAATGAACAGAAGAACAGCGTACAGCTGGCCAATACCATTGATGATGCGACCAATGAGCTTTTACGCCGTAATGCAGATTTATTGCATCAAAACTCGGTCGATACGGCAAAAGCCAACCAGCGTTCTGTTATTGATATTGAAACGCTTGAACATGTGCAAAATACCCTCATTAAAACTGTTAATGATGTGATTCAGATCCAGAAAGAAGGTGTACAGAAACGTACTGAAGCAACGGTACGTTTAAGAGCCTTACAAGATAATCTGAATCATTTGGTGATTGAATCAAGTACCAGTGGATCTAAACCCAACTAAATGCAGTAGGGCCAAGATCTAAAAAAAGGAGTAGAGATTGCCGCCCTTAGATGAATATGCTGTAAATCCTCAGGAAATCAAGCAAGGGGTCGTCGCACTCAAAAAGCGTCAACGTAATTTGATGCTTTTGGGACTGACCACCTCTACGGTCTGTATTGCATCTGTGATAGGTCTATTCTTTCAGCAGGAAATGGTTTATGGCTTTTTTGGCCTGAGTACTCAGCTTCAACAGCTGCATTTACCAGTCAGTGTCGATGCTAATCTGGCCAGTATTGGGGATAGTCCGGATTATTTCTTTGCTCTATTAAGCTGGTTTGGCTGGCTGATTCTGAAAATCTTTGCCTCTTTTATTGGTGCATTTTTTCTGGTTGGATTGCTGAAGAAGTTTCGCTTCTTCTATGTGCGCTTTCAGTCTTTCATATTGAAGTTTGTAGGCTGGCTGATTTCCTTTATCGTGATCTGGTCAGGACTGACTTATTGGCAATATGACCTGAGAAATGACCGTGAAGACGCTTATCAGCAAGTGGTCTATTACGATAGTAATATCAATGATAGTGAAGTGGCTCGTTATCTGGTTGATTCCGATATTGCTTCACCGGTGAAATCTTATTTACTTGCCCAAACTGCACTCTTGCATAAGCCTGTGGATCTATCCGCAGCCAGACCTTATGTCGCACAAGTAGTTGAAGCAGAGCGGCAGGATAACAAGTTTGAACAATACGGATTTAAACCGGAACAGATCTGGACCATGCAGCAACAGGTCTATGGCAAAAGTCTAACGCCTGTGGCACAAAGTGTAGATCGTCAAGCCCAGCAAGCCGAACAAGTCAGCAAGATTACCAATGTCATCATTATTGGCATTGCCATCTTATTTGCCTTGCTTAGCTTAATCATATTTGTACTAGCTAATTCAATTAAGGGGCGTTCGCTACGTATTGAACAGCGAATCTTCTAAACTTAAAAATGCTCCTTTAAAAGGAGCATTTTTATTTTCCAATCTATATTCGGTTTCTTTGGGATAAAAGGCATAAATTCTAGCGATAATAAAAAATAAAATGAGGAGATGGTTTTTGATCTATAAAAACGATCATTAGGATAAAAACAAACTGTTTTACCTATTTTTATTATTCACTTATTATAGCTTCATCGAATAAATATTTACTCCCTTGGAGACGTTAGCAATGTTAGATCAAAATACTTCAGCTCAATTAAAAACACTACTTGAACGTTTGGAGGGCCCGATTGAATTAGTGGCAACTCTGGATGGCTCTGACAAATCAGCCAAAATCAAAGAACTGGTTGAGGAAATCGCCCAGCTTTCTGATTTAGTGACTGCCCGTTTTGACGGTACCAACAAACGTGCACCAAGCTTTGGTGTGGCAAAAGCCGGTGAACAGCCTCGTGTGTTCTTCGCAGGCTTGCCGATGGGCCATGAGTTTACTTCCCTGATTCTGGCATTGCTGCAAACTTCAGGCTATGCACCAAAAGTCTCTGCCGAAGTTCTGGAATCGATTAAAGGTTTAGGCATTAAATCTGACTTTGATGTATTTGTCTCTTTAAGCTGCCATAACTGTCCTGATGTGGTGCAGGCATTGAACCTGATTGCCATCTATAACCCGGGTACCACAGCAACCATGATCGATGGTGCTTTCTTCCAGGAAGAAGTAGAAGAACGTAAAATCATGGCCGTACCGATGGTCTTCCAGGACAATGAACATATCGGTCAGGGTCGTATGACACTGGAAGAAATCATTGCCAAACTGGATACCAATGCTGCAGCCAAAGATGCTGAAAAACTCAATGCCAAAGATGCATTTGATGTCTTGGTAATTGGTGGTGGACCTGCAGGGAATACTGCAGCGATCTATGCAGCACGTAAAGGTATTAAAACTGGCATCGTGGCTGAACGCATGGGCGGTCAGGTGATGGATACCATGGACATTGAAAACTACACATCAGTGCAAAAAACCCAAGGTCCAAAATTTGCGGCTGAAATGGAAGCACACGTGCGTGAATACGGTGTTGACATCATGAACCTGCAACGCGTGTCTGACATCAAAGGTGCAGATCGCACAGCCAATGGTCTGGTAGAAGTGACTTTAGAAAATGGTGCCAAACTTGAATCTAAAACTGTGATTTTATCTACCGGTGCACGCTGGAGAGAAATGAATGTTCCAGGTGAGGCAGAATACAAAACCCGTGGCGTTGCATACTGCCCACACTGTGATGGTCCATTGTTCAAAGGTAAACGTGTTGCGGTAATTGGTGGTGGTAACTCCGGTGTAGAAGCTGCGATTGACCTTGCGGGTATTGTTGAGCATGTAACGCTGGTTGAGTTTGATACCAAACTGCGTGCGGACCAGGTATTGCAGGACAAACTGAACAGCTTGCCAAACACCACCGTAATCAAAAATGCGCTTTCTACCGAAGTGATCGGTGATGGTTCACAAGTCACAGCGTTGAAATACAAAGACCGTGCAACTGATGAAGAGCACACAGTAGAACTTGCAGGGATCTTCGTTCAGATCGGTTTGTTGCCAAACACCGACTTCCTGAAAGGAACCGATGTTGAGTTAACTAACCGTGGTGAGATTGTGATTAACGAGCGCAATGAAACCAATGTCAAAGGTGTGTTTGCTGCAGGTGACTGTACCACTGTTCCTTACAAACAGATCATCATCGCGACTGGTGAAGGTGCCAAAGCATCATTATCTGCCTTTGATTACATCATTCGCTCTGGTCAGTAAAAAAAAGAGCACCTGGAATCCCCACATTCCAGGTGCTTCATCTCAAACACCTATTATTATTTTCGCTTTATAGGAACTCAGGATGCTAACACCCGGGTTCCTTTTTTTAGTTATTGTTAGATCAGCCAAAAGCGTCCCCAATCGCTTTTAGCTGTTCCTTTCCTCTGGACAGTTTTTGTTTTCAACCCTTATTTTTATCTTTCCCCAAGGTTGTTCTTAGATGAAGTCATCAGACTTCATGCATCATTCAAGCTTTGAACAGATTCAAACCTTTAAATTTCTCCATTAACTGTTCTTGCGTTTCCCGATGCTCTGGATGCGGCACAATGCATTCAATCGGACAGACGGCAATACAGGTTTGATGACCATAGAAACCCACACACTCGGTACAACGATTGACATCAATTTCATAAAACTTCTCGCCCTCATAAATTGCTTCATTTGGGCATTCCGGTAAGCACATATCACAGTTGATACATTTATCGGTAATCAAGAGCGCCATTTTTTAACTCGCCTGATAAGCCAATGAAGAGGCTGAAATGTCTACAGATGATGATGGCAGATTACGGATCAGCAGGGCATACTGCATATCGACATCTGCTGGTATTGGAATTTCAACGATATGACCTGAACCTTTAGCATCTTCAATCAGATTGCCTTGACGGTCTTTGATCTCAGTTAAGGTAAAAGTGATGTTGCCTTTAGTGGTCATCAGCTCTAGTGAGTCACCAACGACAAAACGGTTTTTCACATCAATCTTGATATAGTCACCATTACGCTCTAATACTTCCCCACAGAACTGCTGATGATCGAAACTCGATGAACCATTTTCATAGTTTTGATATTCACTATGTACATGACGGCGTAGGAAGCCTTCGGTATAACCACGATTCGCCAGACCTTCTAATTGAGTCATCAATGAAGGGTCGAATGGCTTACCAGCAAGCGCATCATTAATGGCTTTACGGTAAATCTGCGCAGTACGCGCACAATAGAAATAAGATTTGGTCCGACCTTCAATTTTCAGGGAGTGTACGCCAATCTTGGTCAGGCGTTCCACATGCTGTACAGCACGCAGGTCTTTGGAATTCATAAAATAAGTGCCGTGCTCATCTTCTTCAGCAGCAAACATATCTTCGTCATTACGTTGCAATAACACGGGTTCATCAAACTGATGTTGTACTTGCATATGTGACTCATCAGCATCTTTTGAACAACAGCCGGAATCAATATTTTTAACCGGGATCACATCGCCCGTTTCATCTTCCTTGGCATCCAGTACTTGGTATTCCCAGCGGCAGGCATTGGTGCAGGCGCCCTGGTTGGCATCGCGTTTGTTCATATAGCCAGATAGCATGCAGCGGCCAGAGTAGGCCATACACAGTGCGCCATGAACAAAGACTTCAATCTCCATATCTGGAACTTGCTGTTTGATTTCTTCGATTTCTTCGATGGACAGTTCACGTGACAAAATTACGCGAGTAAGTCCCATATTCTTCCAGAACTTTACAGTTGCCCAGTTCACAGCATTGGCCTGTACAGACAGGTGAATGTCCATGTGCGGGAAATGCTCACGCACCAGCATGATCAGACCAGGATCGGACATGATCAGCGCATCTGGCTGCATTGCCACGACTGGTTCAAGGTCACGAATAAAATTTTTCAGTTTGGAGTTATGTGGCTGAATATTCACCACGACATAGAATTTTTTGCCAAGCTTATGCGCTTCTTTGATGCCAATCGCCAGATTGTCATGGTCAAATTCATTATTACGAACACGCAAGCTATAACGCGGCTGGCCGGCATAGACTGCATCTGCACCATAAGCAAAGGCATAACGCATGTTTTTTAGGGAGCCAGCAGGTGAGAGAAGTTCGGTAACGTGAGAAATGCTCATGATAAAATCGAAAGACATATAAAAAGTACGTCTTTATTCTAGTCATCTAAAATCAGGATTCAACCTAGTAAATAACTCGGAATTGGCATAATTTAACTCAATTTCAAGTTAAAAGATAAACAGTAAACGGTTTAAAATATCCATAAATATTTCAGCTATTTTCAATAGATTCCAGTGTTTTTAAAATCTGGCAATGATTAATCGTGGTTGGGGTATTACAGCTTTCGCGAAGCGCCATTAACTGCTGTTTAAATAATTGTAATTCTTTAATTTTATTTGAAATATCTATAAGGTGCTGATCAATCATCTGGTTAACTTCACAGCAATCCTGTTCAGGATTCTGTTCCAGCTGAATCAGGTATTCGATTTCTTTTAAAGACATGCCTAAAGCACGACAGCGTTTGATAAAAATCAAGCGTTTTAAGGCCTCTTCGCCATAATAACGATATTGGTTACTTGCTCGAAAATTCGGCTGAATCAAACCTCTTTTCTCATAAAATCGAATGGTATCAGTACTTAAATCAGCTTTCTTGGCTATATCAGAAATCAAATAATGTGACATAAATACCTCAGGCTTGACCTTGGAGTGACTCTATAGTTTCTAATGACTTTATCGCATTCAGGATAAAAAATCATCGGAGAATAATATGGCCTGTAGTTGTAGTCATGAACCCGCGCCGCCCAAACCTAATAGCAAATTTAGAACAGCTTTATGGATTGCATTATTGATTAACCTGACCTTATTTGGTGTAGAGCTAATCGGCGGTGCTTATGCACATTCATCGGCCTTATGGGCAGATGCGTTAGATTTCTTTGGTGATGCTGTGAATTATGGTATTTCTCTGGCGGTGATTGGTGCAAGTCTGTATTGGCGTGCAACAGTTGCTCTGATTAAAGGATTGACCATGGCAGTATTTGGTCTGGTCGTCATTGGCAAAGTAATTTATGCCTTTATGCAAGGTATTCCACCTGAAGCCATTACGATGGGGATCATCGGGGTATTGGCCTTAATCGCAAACGTTGTCACAGCCATAATTTTATATGCTTTCCGGGATGGCGATGCCAATATGAAATCAGTCTGGTTGTGCAGCCGTAATGATGCGATCGGCAATGTGGCCGTCATTTTTGCAGCAGTGGGAGTCTTTGGCACTGGCAGTCTATGGCCAGATGTTATTGTTGCATTCATTATGGCAAGTCTAGGCTTAAGCGCTGGATATCATGTGGTGAAACAGGCTCTAGCTGAACGAGTATTGAAGCATGAGTCAGTCTGATCCTTAATATTAAATTTAATTATGAAAAAGCTGCTGATCAGGCAGCTTTTTATTAGCCTTAAGTCTAAAAAATAGATGAAAAATAAAGCTTTACAAATGCGATAAATTTAGGAAGAATCATGCGCGAAATTTAGAAAAGATTCATATAACTAAACAATTTAAATTTTTTAGTGTTTTTGAGGGGGAGCAATGAGCTTCATAAAACTACTTTCACTTTCAACTATTATACTGATGACTGGGTGTAGTTCTATGGTCGTCACTTATGATGCATCGGGTCAGGTGATTGGATCATGTAAAGCTACACGTGGTCTGCTTTCAACTGCTAGTGCTCATTGTAATGGATCAGGCAATGCAATTGGCGTGAACTACAATACGGTGGATGCCAAGACAGGTTTATTGCCAGTACCACCAAGTCAAAATCAGATTCATTTAGCACCATAAATCATAGAGGGGAATATCATGAAATTATCAGCACTTATTGCATTAGCAGCGACTATCGTACTAACTGGTTGTGCATCAACAGTGACTACATTTGACTCACATGGCCGTATGATTGGTTCATGCAAAGCAGAAAGCGGTTTTATTATCGGTGGTGGTGCAGGCTGTTCAGGTTCTGCAAACCAGGAAGGTCGCGATCGTTAATTTTTAATGATGATTGCAATAAAAAAACCGAAGCCTAAGCTTCGGTTTTTTCTTTATCCATCAAAAAATTATTTTTGATCAGGTAAAGCAAAGGCAATAATATAGTCGCCAACATCTTTAGAATGGCTTGCACCACCTGCAGAAATCACAACATATTGTTTGCCAGTTTTTGGAGATTTATAAATCAGCGGTGCAGCAACAGCAGCAACAGGAAGCTCAGCTTTCCACACTTCTTTACCAGTTTTTGAATCCAGCGCACGTAGGTAATAATCCTGAGTACCTGCGAAGAACACCAGACCAGAAGCGGTTGAAGTAGGACCACCTAATGTCGGCATACCTAAAGGAATTGGCATATGGGTTTTCACACCTAATGGACCCAATTCTTTGGCTGTACCCATTGGTACTTCCCAAACGACTTTTTTAGATTTTAAGTCGATGGCAGTCATGGTACCAAATGGTGGTTTGTTACAAGGTACACCCAATTTAGATTGCATGATGTCGATTTTTACACCCGCATAAGGACCTGCCAATTGAGGACGTACTGTACCCATAAAGCCAGGGACTTCGTCAGTTGAGATATGGTATTTGTGCATATCTTCTTTACGAACCAATGACATACGAAGTGGCATACGCATATCGTTGACGTACATCATGCCAGTCGATTCATCAATGGAGATACCACCCCAGTTGAAACCACCAAGCAGACTAGGCCATTCGATATATGGTTTTTCACCAGGTGCAGTGTATAGACCGTTATAGACAGAATCTTTAAAGTCAATACGACATGCCAATTGGTCAAAGGTTGAAATCCCCCACATATCTTGTTCAGTGAGCGTTTCATTACCAATTTGTGGCATACCCACAGAGAATGGTTGAGTTGGAGAAAGTTTTTCACCTTCAGCACCATTAGTGTCGACAGGACGTTCTTCAACTTTGGTAATAGGTTTACCAGTACGACGATCAAGGACAAAGATTTGACCCATTTTGGTGGTTTGGATTAACGCAGGTACTTTTTTACCATGATCATCAGTCATGTCATAAAGTACAGGTTGTGACGGTAAGTCATAATCCCAAACATCATGGTGAACTGTTTGATACGTCCAGACAGTTTTACCTGTTGATGCATTGACAGCCACAACGGCAGAACCAAATTTTTCTTTGGCTGCGTTACGGTCACCGCCCCAATAGTCAGGAGGACCATTACCTGTAGGTAAGTAAACCAAATTCAGGTCTTTGTCATAGGTTGGGATAGTCCACATGTTCGGTGTTTCTAAAGTAAAGCCTTTGCCATCTTTAGGTTCACCCACAAGTTCAGGATTACCAACATCCCACGCCCAAGCCAATTTACCAGTACGAACGTCATAAGCACGTACAACACCAGAAGGTTCGCCATGCACAATATCACGTACCCAACCGCCTAATACAGCAACATGGCCGGCAATGAGTGGGGTCGATGTTGGGTGGTAACGTTTACTTTGCTCAGTTGGGCCCATGTCATGCAAGACATCGACTTGACCATTCACACCGAACTCAGGACATAAAGCACCTGTTTTGGCGTTCAAAGCAATTAAACGGCCATCAACAGTAGAAGTCAGGATACGTTGTGGACAAGCTTTAATACCCGGTGCTTGTAAGTCTGCTGCAGTTAAAGATTTGTCTTTAGTTGCATCATAGTAACCAACACCACGGCAAGTGATATGCTCTGCAGTTTTTGCATGTGGATCATATTTCCAAAGTGCTTTACCACTGTCACCATCAATTGCTGAAATGATGTTAGTCGGTGTACATGAATATAAAGTACTACCAATTTGAATTGGTGTATTTTCATCGACACCGGCAGAAGTATCACGACCAGTGTGATAAGTCCAAGCCACTTTTAGATCTTTGACATTTTCAGGGGTAATGTCAGTGTACGGTGCAAAGCGGGTACCGTTACCATTACGACCGAAATATTCCCAGTTGTCTGGGTTTTCTGCATTCGGTTTAGCCAGTGCAGGGTCTTGTACGATATCAACAGGATTGAGGATTTTGCCATGTGGGAAGAACGCAGCAATCAGGGCTGCGACACAGGCAAAGAAACCGGCAAAGCCAACAAGATTGGCAGCTTTGATTTTTGCAGCATTGAGTGCTGGCAGGCTTTTGCTTGCCCACATGCTGAGGACAAACAGAATAGTTGGAACCACCAGACGTGGGATATATTGCCAGAAGCTCAAACCTTGAACTTCAGCAATAGACCAGAGGATGGTTGCAATAAAAGTAACAATAGAAAGCCAGAAACCAAAGGCTTTTTTCATCGCATATAAAATGGCGATTGCAACATAGGCAATCCCTGCAATGAGATAATAGCTTGTACCACCGAGGCTGAGTAATTTAGCGCCTTGAATGATCAAGTACAGCGCAACAAGTAAAGTCAGTACGACAACAAAATATCGATAGACTTTAGACCCTGTACGCTCGAGAGAGGAGGGTTGTTCAGTGCTCATACCTTGCCTATAAAAAAACGGCTTGGTTACATAAACGGTGAAACAGGGGAATGGGATCTAAATAGATCGAATTAAAAGTTTACAGAGTTTATGTAACTAAGTCTTTAGCGAGGATAAATCCTCATGAGAAATCAATTACAGTTACATATTCTAACATTTAAGAAGGAATTTAGATTATTTTTCAACGAATGCACGTTCAATCACGTAATCGCCCAGAACGCCCATACGTGGAGATTCTTTCAGACCGTGTTGGTCCAGCAGTGCAGCAACATCGTCCAGGAATGCAGGAGAACCACATAGCATTGCACGGTCAGTTTCAGGATTGAAACGGGGTAGTCCGATTTTCTCGAATAATTGACCAGATTCAATCGCAGTGGTTACACGACCTTGCGTATGGAACTCTTCACGAGTAACAGTTGGGTAATACACTAATTTTTCTTTAGCACCCAATTCACCAAAGAATTCGTGGTTTGGAATTTCGTTAAGAATCAAATCTTGATAAGCCAGTTCTGAAATGAAACGTGTACCGTGAACCACGATGATTTTTTCAAAACGTTCATAAGTTTCTGGATCACGGATTACAGAAAGGAAAGGTGCAAGACCAGTACCCGAAGAAAGCAGGTACAAGTTTTTACCTGGGTTTAAGTCATCAAGAACCAGCGTGCCTGTAGGCTTTTTAGAAACCAAGATTTCGTCGCCAACTTTTACTTTTTGCAAAATAGAAGTAAGAGGACCATCTGGCACTTTAATAGAGAAAAACTCTAGCTCTTCTTCATAGTTTGCACTTGCAATTGAATATGCACGCATTAAAGGCTTGCCATTGACTTCAAGACCGATCATCACAAACTGACCGTTTTTAAAACGTAATGCAGTGTCACGAGTCGTTTTAAAAGAGAATAAAGTGTCATTCCAATGGTGGACGTGAGTAATCTTTTCGACGTTAAAAGCAGCCATTAAAGGTCTCAATAAGTTATCAAATTAGAACAGGTTGCTATTCTAATCTAAATTCATTCTCTATAAACTGAATATATTTAATTGAGCTTATCAAAAAAAGTGATTATGACCGAACTCACTCTGCCGATTATTGGCTATATGTATTCTCCCTATAAAGAAAAGTTTGGCATCCCGCGTCAACCTAATTTGGTACAGGTTGAAAGTTATGTTGAAATGACCGGCCCATATAATGATTTACTCGCATTTGAAGGTATCGAAGAGTTTAGTCATCTCTGGTTAGTCTGGGAGTTTCATGATAATAAAAATCAGCAGAGCCAGCAATTTCGTCCGCAGGTTCGTCCACCCCGTTTAGGTGGTAACAAGAAAATAGGTGTATTTGCTACACGTAGTATGTACCGTCCTGCACCCATTGGTTTATCAGTCGTGAAATTAAATCGTGTCGAAAAAGTCGGTAAAAATGTCCGGGTTTATGTCACAGGAAGTGACCTGTTAGATGGAACGCCGATTATAGACATTAAACCCTATATTCAATATTCGGATGCAGTACCTGAAGCGCAAAGTGGCTACGCGCAAGATGAACCATCACGTAAGTCCGTGATGTGGAGTAAGGACGCTGAACAGCAAAAAAAATTATTATTAGAAAAAGGAACAATATCTGCTCAATTGCTAGAAGAACTTGAAGCCGTTTTATCTCTCGATCCTAGACCGGCATATCAGGATGATGAGAACCGGGTTTATGGAATGAAGTTTGCGGACTTGGATGTGAAATTTAAAGTTACTTTAGCTGATATTGTAGTCGATCAGTTAATTTTTTGAATTTTTAAAATGAAATACTGATTTAAAAATAGGAACCTCAACTAAATTGGAGTCCCTATTTAATATGAATATAAAGCACTCGAAGTACTTTATATCACGTTATTATGAGTATTTTTTAATTTGCTTTCTTAATTCTTCAGATGCAATATTATTAAATAAAGTGCATGCATTCTCTTGTAAAGTTGCATACTCCTGTAGAGCTGGTTTGTCCTGAGCAGATGCTGAATTAACCAGTGCTTTAGATGCGGCTAAAATATTTTTAATATTATATTCTTCTCCAGCTGGATGATAATCAACTTCATAATATTTGCTCTTATATTCAGCTAGTCCCCATTGCTGATCTTCTCTAAGATCTAGATATGCTATAGCATCCTTAAAAGTATGTTTGGCATATTTACTGTCTTTTGAAATATCAGCCCATTCAAGTTTCAAATAATCTTGTACATAATCTTCAAGTGAATATTTATATAACTCAATATATTTTTGTGAGTTATCAATAGTTTGGAATTGAATACAAGTAGATCCGGTAGGGAGGGTTGAATTAGAAAGTGCTCGATAAAAATCTTCCCCTTTTTCTCCCATAGGGTAGGTATCGAGTAAATTATATTTTAAATTGATATAATGCTCTGGACTGAGGACTTGAGCAATATTTTTACCACTAATATCAAAGACCTTGAATGTAAGTGTACTGCTTAATCCTGTGGAATTAATTGGAGAATATGGAACTTGCTTCCAAGTGGTTGCATTAGCCGTAATAGTCCCTTGCAATTTGCCATAGGTCGCATGTGTAGAACCGTGATCATATAATCCATTTTCAGTTAGATAGAAAGTTTCACTTTCATCCCAGCCTGTTGTCTCATCAACTTTAATATAGACATTCCCTTGATCAAAGGTTAGCTGTTCAATTTCATAATTTAGATCCGAGTCGGAATATTCATCAATATAGAATGATGACCATTGTTGGAAGTCAGGTTTTGTAAGGGTAGTATTTCCAGTTCCAGTTCCAGTTCCAGTTCCAGTTCCAGTTCCAGTTCCAGTTCCAGTTCCAGTATTACCGCCATTTGAATCAGAAGATGAACCCCCACCACACGCACTTAGTATTAATGTACTGAAAATAGCGAGCGATAAATTTTTTAATTTCATAATAGTCCTTATTAAAATAATTAATTTAAATATTGCTTTTCTTAATTGAAGCAAACTGATTATAGCGAGAAAATATTAGAATTAAACTTGTAAAATATATAAAAATTAATTATTTGAATATATTTAATAGTCAAAAATACATCCACCAAAAAATACCGATCAACACAGCCATATGTAAAATCTGTATCGGTGCAAAATATAACGCGAATTTAAAACCACCTGTTAAGGCTGCATTGACCGACTTAGCCAAAGCATGTGCGCCTAAACCTAAGAGTAAGGCATAGATCAAACGGGTATTGGAGGGATCTCCTTGAATGACCACACTGGCCATTGCGGCATGAATTTCAAATAAGGACGCAAATAAAGTACCAGCCAGAAGACCAGCATTGCCCAGTAATATTTCCAGTCCGTAAACTCCAGCCTGAATCAGGGTTAATGCAGCAGCGATAATCACAGCTTCTTTGAGACTAAACATTTTACTATCAGAAGATTCTGGAGACTCCTGATTTTTAGCAGGTTCAGCTTTATGTAATAATACAAATGCACATGCAGCCAGAATAAGCATAGCCACCAATGAAGGTAGGAGCAGAATTTTTAGCCAATCCCAGGAAACGCCTCCTACTACAATAAACAATAGAACTAATGTCGAAATGCATGACATCAGGGCAGCGCCAGCATTGGATTTTGCATCCATTTCACCTTTGCGCACCTGTATCCCCAGTTGAGCAATAGTTGCGGTACTGGAAACAAAACCTGAAGCAATTGAAGACAATATCAAGGCATTTTTAGTCGAGAAGAAACGTTTAGCGATATGTGCCAAAGCTTGAACTACCAGAATCAGAGTTACTAATTTTAAAATCAGATAAGGGTTCAGCACTTCACCCCATAAAGGCCGGTCAGGGGTTAGCGGTAAACCAATCAGAATCAAGGCTAATAATAGTAATCCATCCCTAAATTCTGCCTCAGTAATCCACTGTCCGGCAATATTATGCATAGAGTGTTTGGCCATTAAAATTATCGTGATCAGAACTGCTAGTCCTGCAGCCAGAGGAATATTCCACAGACAAATCGCCCCAATAAAATAGGTCATGATAAAGGCCAATTCAGTGGTTATCCCAGGGTCTTCTATCTGATTTCGGATAGAAAAAATGACAATACCGCCAATAATGAGTGCACCAGCTAGGCCCATTGCCATTCCGAATAAAAAGCACAATGCGCCTAATAAAGCACAGATCGCAAAAGAGCGTAGCCCTGCAAAACTGGCCTGTTCTTCACGCTGTTTGTGCCGTTCACGTTCCAGACCAATCAATAAGCCACATCCTAAGGCAGCAGTCAGGATAGTAAGCAATTCATGAAAGGAACTACTTTCATTTAAGGGAACTACGCTTAAATCCATACCTGGCCTCAGCGATTGAATAAGATATCCTGATTGAAATATAGGCGAAAAATTGACACATCGACAAGCAGAAAAAGGTTATGACCTAAAACCCATGTGATGTGTTTATCATTTATGAGAAACAATATTGCTTTTAAGTTTGGAAGTCGCGATGGAATGCGAAAAACAGGAAAAACTTGTTATAGTGGAGGCAGTTTTGGGGACCATCGATCATGAAATTTGATTTTGAAATTGATACAGGCTGGTGTTTGGATCAGCTTTTAAAAGACGGAAAAATAACTGAACGTGACCGGATGCGAGTTCAGACCACACATCGTCAACGTGAACAAATAAAATGGCATCCCTTGCAATGGATCGCGCACTTTAGTCTGGTTGATCAGTCCCATCCTCAAAGTACTTTGACACTCAACCGCTTATGCCAGTGGCTGGCAGAAAAAACCGGTTTAATGTTCTATATTATCGATCCGCTCAAAGCTGATGTGCAGGCCTTGACCAATGTTATGTCACAGGAATATGCATTGCGTAACCGTATTCTGGCAGTAGAAATTCAACCAGATAAAGTTCTGATTGCTACAGATCAGCCTTATAAAACTGAATGGGTCTCAAACCTCGAACAGAATATTGCACCAAAAAAAATTGAACGGGTATTGCTCAATCCGGAACAGCTCCAGCGTTATATTGTTGAATATTATCAGGTGAGTCGTGCAGTCAGTGGCTCACAAAAATCATCTGCTTATGACCGGGAAAATAAAGGCGTAGAAGCCTTACTGCAACTGGGTGATTCACAGAATCCGGATGCCAATGACCAGCATATCGTGAAACTGGTAGACTGGGTGCTGCAATTTGCCTTTGAGCAGGGTGCCAGTGATATTCATATGGAACCGCGCAAAGACACCGGCAAGATCCGTTTCCGGATTGATGGAGTATTGCATACCATCTATAACATGCCAGCCAATACCTTGACCGCAGTCATTTCCCGAATCAAGATTCTGGGCCGGATGAATGTGGCAGAAAAACGTAAACCACAGGATGGTCGTTTAAAAACTCGGACTCCAAAAGGGCAGGAAACTGAACTGCGTTTATCGACATTACCTACCGCATTTGGTGAAAAGCTGGTAATGCGTATCTTTGACCCAGAAGTTCTGGTCAGAAGTTTTCAGCAGCTCGGTTTCGAAGGGCATCTGCTCAATGACTGGAATAATCTGACCAGCCATAGTCACGGTATTATTTTGGTCACCGGACCGACCGGTTCTGGTAAAACCACCACACTGTATTCCACTTTAAAGCAGCTTGCGACTGAGCAGGTGAATGTCTGCACGATTGAAGATCCGATCGAGATGCTGGAACCAAGCTTTAACCAGATGCAGGTCAATAACGGAATTGAGCTGGGCTTTGCAGATGGTGTACGTGCACTGATGCGTCAGGATCCTGACATTATTATGGTCGGCGAGATTCGTGACCAAGATACGGCCAATATGGCGATTCAGGCAGCATTAACCGGTCACTTGGTACTTTCTACCTTGCATACTAATGATGCGCCGTCGAGTCTGACCCGTTTGCATGATCTGGGCGTACAACCATTTTTAACAGCAGCGACTATCCTGGGGGTTCTGGCCCAACGTCTGGTGCGTAAGCTATGCCCACACTGCAAGCAGGAGAGTTTTCTGGATGAGCAGGAATGGCAACATCTGGCAGTGGACTATCCTTTACCACGTCCGGAATTTGTTTTTAAAGCAGTCGGTTGTGAAGAGTGTCGCCATACCGGTTATAAAGGCCGAATCGGGATTTATGAGTTTATGCCGCTTAGCCTGACCACCAAGCAATTGATCGGAGCGGATGCTAACCTGAATCAGTTACGTCAGCAGGCAAAAAAAGAAGGGGTAGAACCTTTACGGATTGCCGGTGCTCGCAAGATTCTGGAAGGGGTCACCACGCTTGAAGAGGTTTTAAGAGTTGTGCCATTAAATTAATTCTAAAGATGAAGCGATCTTAAGATTCAATTCATCTTCGGCTGTTTTAATAGCATTATCGAAACAGGGCAAGACTTTAAAAAGAGGTAACTGCAATGAAAATGATGATGAATACTGTTTTAGCAGCAGCATTAATGGGTTCAATTGGGACTGTCGCAGTTGCGAGTAGTGAAACTGCGGTGAATCAGGCTGCATTTGCTAAAACGACTACAGTTAAGCAAGCATTGACCATGAAAGATGACAGCAAGGTTCAGCTGAAAGGTTATGTGGTAAAAGCTGTCGGTGATGAAAAATACCAGTTCCGCGATAATACTGGCACCATCACTGTCGAAATTGATGATGAACTTTGGCAAGGTAAACCAGTATCAGCTAAAACACCTGTGGTAATCATTGGTGAAGTGGACATTGACTATAAACCTGCGAAACGTGTTGAAATTGATGTCGACCAAGTTCAGTTCTAATTTCAGCAGGATTTCCTGAACTGAATCTGAAGACAGCAACAAAAAACCACATGCAAGTTACCAAAAAGCATGTGGTTTTTTTGAGTCTGGAACTTTTTCAAGGCATGATAGAAAGATAAAATAAGCGGAGCATAGCATGCGTATTCTTTTGGCAGAGGATGATGAATCTCAGGCGGAAAGTATTCAAACTTGGCTGGAAATGGATGGTTATGTAATTGATCGGGTTGATCGTGGGGATCATGCCATTCTGGCGATTGAACAGCATCAGTATGACTGTATTTTGCTGGATCGTGGCCTGCCGAATGCAACTGGAGATGACATTCTTAAAAGCTTGCGCAATAAACAGAAAGATACGCCCGTTATATTTATCACCGCCAAGGACAGTATTCATGATCGGGTTGCAGGACTCGATCTGGGGGCCAATGATTATCTGGTAAAACCTTTCAGTCTGGAAGAACTTTCCGCTCGCGTGCGTGCCCAGCTCAGACAAAAACAGCAAATGCCAAATCATGTCCTGCAATGGCAGGATCTTAGTCTGGACACCCAAGCCAAGACTGTAATGAAGGCGGGGCAGAGCATTAATCTGACTGCAAAAGAATTCCAGATTTTATATAAGCTGATGCAAAAACCAGAACATATCATTACCCGAGAACAGCTGGAAGAATCACTCTATGCCTGGGGAGACGAAATTGAAAGCAATGCGATTGAAGTCTTTATTTATCAGCTACGTAAAAAAATCGGCAGTCAGATGATTAAAACCATTCGTGGCTTGGGCTACCGGATGCATAAACCTGAGGCCTCCATATGAAGGCACCTATTTCCCTGCAAAGTCGACTGACTCAACATGCCATGTTCAGTTCCATACTGGCAGGATTTCTGGCATGGCTGCTGTTATTGGGAATTTCCAGCTATCAGGCGATTGATCTGCATGATGACCTGATGGAGGAAATTTCAGAGTTACTTCTGGGAGATGTTAATCAAGCCAAAAATGCGCAGGTCGATGAAATCAGTGAGCAGTTTGATATTCAATATGCCTTACTACTGAATCAGCAGGTACTGACCACTTCAATTGATGATGAACTGATTAATGAGATACCAGTTGCACAGAAAAACGGGTTTCACTTTGATTATGAAAATGGTCATTTTATTCGCATCCTGATTGCTGAAGATCAAGACTTGAAAGTGAAAGTGGTACAACCGCTTTCGGTACGCTTTGATGAGCTTTGGCAAACGACTTTAGGTTTCGCCGGGATTTTATTTATCCTATGGATATTACAGTGGCTGATTTTACGTTTTGCCATTAAGCGGCAATTAAGACCTTTAAATAAAATTTCCCGAGAAATCGGTTCTAAATCTGCACAGGATCTCACTCCGGTTCAAAGTCCTGATCCTGAGATTACTGAATTGCAACCGATTATCCGTCAGCTGAATGCCATGTTGAGCAGGCTGGAAAAGTCATTGGCTGCCGAGCAACGTTTTACTGCCGATGCTTCACATGAGTTGCGTTCCCCATTGTCTGCCATTCAAATGCGTTTACAGGTGCTGAAACGTAAATATCAGGAAGATGCTCAACTTAGGCAAGCGTTACAGATGATTCAGAATGACGTCAACCGCGGAACGCAGATTCTGGAAAACTTACTGCTATTGGCTCGGCTTGATCCAGAACATGCAGAGCAGTTGCCCAAACAGCAGGTGAATCTTAAAGTATTGGTTCAGGAGGTCTTACAAGCTTTACAACCTTTTGCTCAGGAAAAAGAGATCCACTGGAACTTAAAACTTGAAGATGCAGTGATTGAAGCAAATGCAGAGCTGATTTTTAGCTGTATCCGCAATCTGGTTGATAATGCCATTCGTTACACGCCGATGCAGGGACAGGTCGAAATCAGGACGATAGTTGAAGGTCAGAATCTACAACTTATGATTGAAAATTCGGGAGAGGGAATTCAGGAAGAAGTTGTTCAACGTTTAGGTGAGCGTTTTTACCGCGCCTTGGGCACGCGAACACAAGGTTCAGGTTTGGGATTGTCGATTTGTCAAAAGATTATGCAGTTACATACGGCCAAGATTGATTATGCGCCGTCAGTTTTGGGTGGGCTTAAAGTTTCATTAATTTTTCAATCTGAAGAATAAAGATATTAGATATAGCAATTAAAAAAAGCAGTATGCGCTGATTCATACTGCCTGTTCCCACGTTTATTATTTTTGGAGTATTTAAATTACTTAGTCAGGATGAGACGATTGTTACGAGTCAAACGTAGACGGTATTCTTCACCCGCATGCATGATCCGGATTTCTCGTCCTAGCGCAAATAAATTGTTCGAATGCAACATCGGTAGCGCATGCTGAGTATCATTATTGCGGGTAAATAGGCTAAATGGTGCGTTCATTCCGTCGACTCCGTGGTGTGTTTTGGATTGATTTAAATGATAATCATTATCGAATAGATCTGTCAACGAATAATTGCTGCATTTATAAAAAACTCTAATTTGCTTACAATCTGTAAAACTTCAATAGTTCAGAACATTATGTCCAAAGCCACAATTCATGTCGCCATCGCTATTTTATTTCATCAAACTCAGGTTCTGGTCGGTTGGCGTGAAGCTAAACAGCATCAGGGCAATAAATATGAGTTTCCAGGCGGAAAAGTAGAACAGGGCGAATTGCCTATAGAGGCATGTCGACGTGAAGTGATTGAAGAAGTCGGAATTGACATCGAACAATGGCAGGCTTTTGATTTTATTTCGCATGAATATGAAGATGTCATCGTCAATCTGCATATTTTCCATGCTTCGGTTCAGCCAGAACAATTAGCTGGAATCAAGCAGCCTTGGCGCTGGTATAGCCGGGATGAACTCAGTGAACTAAATTTTCCTAAAGCCAATCAGGCCATGATTCAAAAGCTGCAATGGCCGAGAAAGATCAAAATTTCTGAAGACTTAAGTCACCTGAATAATCTGGAAACAGACCAGATGCTGTATTGGCGAGTAATGGCCAGCCCTGAACACATTAGCCAGTTACAGCAGATTCCAGTCGATCAGTTATCCAGATTGATCATTAATCAGGAACTTTGGTCACAATTGAATGAATTGCAGCAGCAAACCATTCGTACGCTTCACCTGAAACAGTCTCAATTGATGCAACTGCAAAAAGGGGAGTTAGCTGGTGGCTATCGTTATCTTGCAGCCTGTCACGATCTGGAAGCATTAAAACATGCAGAAAACATAGGCTGTGAAGCAGCTTTACTCAGCCCGGTACTGGCAACAGAAACACATCCTGATACCGCAGCTTTGGGCTGGGAAAAATTTAAACAGATGGCTGAACAGGTACAGATTCCTGTATTTGCCTTAGGCGGTATAAAAGCTGAAGATCTAGACCATGCTCAAAACCAGCATGCTTATGGGATTGCAGGGATCCGTTATGTTTAAGTCAGAAACTTATTATAAATAACCGGGCTCACGCCAGGGCCTTAAAATTTCTTTAAGGCCTGCTGAGCTTGCTGAATGGCTTTGGTGTTTTTTTGCAGTTGAGCTGCTTTCAGGCGCACCTGCCAGAGCTGCTTTTTCATTGCATTGGTCTGCGCATAGCTCAAACCACGTAAGGCGAAAGCATCTGCACGGGCCGGCTGGTTTTTACGGTTTGCGATCAAGCCAAGATACAGATAAGTTTCTGAAGCTTGGGGCGCCAAACGCTGAGCTTGTACTGCAGAAGTTTCAGCTTGATTATATTGCTGCTTGCTATAGGCCTGCTGAGTTTGCTGCATCAATTTTTTAAATGCAGGTAAGTTACGTCCATCATCAAACTTTTGTGCCTGAGGCTTTTGCTCAGGGATCACAATCTTCTGACGTTTAATCTCCGGTCGATCATAGGGCGTAATCACTACACCATCAGGTGTAGAGGATTTTGGTTTCTGCTGAACCGGAGGTTTGGTAGGAGCCGCAGGCTGTTCTGGCTCCGACATGCTTTGGCAGCCCACCAGACCGAGGATGAGCAGACCAGGAATCAATTTTCTTAACATAAACATAGACTCAATTATTGGCTATAACTTCCACTCGCGATAATACGGGTTTGTTTAGCAACTTCGCGTTCTATTTCTGTTTCACTTTCTTGTATATAACGACTGAGATCATCATCTTCCTCATCTTCTGGTGAAGGTTCTGAATCAATCGTATAAGGTTCAGTGGCGTAATGCGAGATGCCACAAGCAGTTGCCTGATTAGGCAAGGCATGACGTGAAATCGGAATATACATGGCACCATCACAGCCTTGGGCAGTCAGTTTACCTGTATAACGGTCCAGCCAGTGCCATTCAATTTCATTAGGCTGAGCCAGATTCACCGGCTTCTGATGCAGCTGTTTCATGACATTGGTCCAGACCGGAAGTGCACCTGAAGAACCGGTTAATCCAGTGACTTTGTTGTCATCCAGACCTAACCAGACCACTGTCATATAGTTGCCAGAATAACCTGCAAACCATGAATCACGGGTATCGTTTGTCGTACCCGATTTACCCGCCAGATT
The DNA here is from genome assembly GCF_013419565.1 of Acinetobacter sp. YH12072. Lineage (NCBI taxonomy): Bacteria > Pseudomonadati > Pseudomonadota > Gammaproteobacteria > Moraxellales > Moraxellaceae > Acinetobacter > Acinetobacter sp. YH12072. The sequence continues at coordinate 77,996 of NZ_VOZV01000008.1, forward strand.
CAGGTTGCGTGGCAAACTGTTATAGGCAGAACGACCAGTACCACTCGACATGACCTGTTGTAAACCATAATTCAGAGCATAGGCTGATGCTGGATCAATCGTCGGCTGAACACTTAAGCTGTAACGTTCAAGCGAGCGGCCATTCGCATCGACTACAGAACGAATTGATTTCACCGGATATTTAAAGCCACCTGTTGCGAAGTTACCGTAAATATTCATCACTTCCATCGGTGACATGTCTACTGCACCTAAATAAATAGATGGATAATTTGGTATGTCAGAAGTCACACCGAATTTTTGTAGATGGTTAATAAAGGTCGACAGGCCAAATTCCTGCGCCAAACGCACCGCGGATAGGTTATAGGATTGTGACAGGGCAAGAGACATCGGTACTACACCATGTGCGCTACCACTATAGTTTTTCGGTGTCCAGGGTTTGCCATCACTTTGAATGGTGATCTGACTGTCTTCAATTGGACTGGCCCAGTGATAACGATTCGATTCTAGCGCTGTCAGATAAATCACCGGTTTGAGTAATGAACCCACCTGACGCTTGGCATCTAAAGCACGGTTAAAACCGGTAAAGTCCTGGGTAGAACCTACCGCTGCAACCAGTTCGCCATTTTCCGGATGTGCTACCAATACCGCACCCTGTAAATCTTTCAGGCGTCCTGGATTGGATTTACTTAAGCGTGCCACGGTATCTTTAAAACTTTCTTGAATTCGGGTTTGGGCTAAAGGATCTAAAGTGGTAAATATTCGCAGACCCTGATTGGTTAAATCGGTTTCCTGATAGTCGGTACGTAACTGACGGCGAACGATATCCAGGAAATCCGGAAAACGCGCTGGACCTAAAGTCGGTTTTGAAATGACATTAAGAGGGCGGGCTTTTTCTGTTTCATACTGATCCTTTGTCAGATACCCCATGACCAGCATGTTATGTAGGACCACATCACGACGTTTTTTGGCAATTTCCGGATTACGCCACGGGTTATACAGGCTTGGACCCTGAACCAGACCTACTAGAAAGGCCTGTTGGGAAATATTCAGTTCACGTAGCGGCAGGCCAAAATAGAACTGTGAGGCCAGACCATAACCATTAATGGAATAGTTGCCATTTTGGCCCAGATTCACTTCATTTAAATAGGCTTCCAGAATCTCATCTTTGCCATAATGCAATTCAATCAGCATTGCCATAAAGGCTTCATTCACCTTACGTTTTAAGGTGCGTTCTGGTGTTAAGTAGAAATTCTTGACCAGCTGCTGGGTGAGGGTTGAACCACCTTGACGTTTACCACCAGTAATATTACTTACCACTGCACGTGCAATCCCGCGTGGAGATACACCATGGTGATTGTAGAAATTGCGGTCTTCGGTAGCAATTAACGCGTCAATTAACGGTTTAGGCACTTTATTGAGCTTAATCAGCACACGGTCTTCATTATGCTGTGGATAAATACCACCAATCAATAAAGGTTCCAGACGGGCAATCCCGCTAGAAGAGGGCTTGGTCGCACTTACTTCAGCAATCTGATCGCCATCAAAGCTGACTTTCAATACCTGTTCAGGTTCAACGCGATCGCCAAAATCAAAGCCACGGGTATGCACATACATGGTATTGCCAGTGCTGACAAAGCTGCCCGATTTGGTATAGCTGTCTGAACCTTTATAACCCAGTAATTTTAATTCTTGTTGGAAATCCTGCTGGCTGACAGGGGCATTTACATACACTTCCATCGGGCGTGCGAAAACCTTGGCCGGAATATCCCAGCGTTGACCTTCAAATTTTTTACGCACAATATTATCTAATTTAATCAAATAGATACTAAATGCTACAAATGCAGAAATGACTAGAATGGAGAAGATTAAGGCAATGAACCCCATACCTCGTTCAGATTTCATAAATGACGATAAGACCCTGTGAAATTGTGCTAATCATGCGAAGCTTTTCATTATTTTGCAATATTTAATCAATTATTGAGATTAAAATTAAAATTAAACTTCACATTTTCTCCTTAATTTCAATCTATTTCAATTCAATCCTGCACAGCTTTGTCATGTTATAAATTGTCATCCTATTCAAGCTTAATGTTATGATAAGCAGGATTCGAAGCGGAGCGACGACACTGGTGCAAATTTCCCACAAGACATTTCGAAATATCGGGTTGATTGGACGCCCGGATAAATCTTCAGTGGTTGAAACCTTATGCCTGATCCACGATCATCTGCTCAATTTAGGTCTACATCCTGTTTTTGATGCAGATACAGCTGAACTGGTTCCTTATCAGAATACCCAAACAGTTAGCCGCGCCTTGTTGGGCGAAGTGGTTGATCTGGTGATTGTGGTAGGTGGGGATGGTTCACTGTTACATGCAGCGCGGGCATTGGTAAAATACAATACGCCAGTGATCGGGGTGAACCGTGGTCGTTTGGGCTTCCTGACCGATATCAAGCCAACTGAAGTCATCTTTAAACTGGATCAGGTATTAAAAGGTGATTTTCAGGCAGAACGCCGTTTCCTGCTGGAAATGGAAGTTCGCTCCAAAGGTGAAATCATCTATGATGCGATTGCCCTGAATGATGTGGTCTTGCACTCCGGTAAATCGGTACACATGATTGATTTCGAGCTGAATATTGATGGACAATATGTCTATCGCCAGCATAGTGATGGTCTGATTGTATCTACACCGACCGGTTCAACAGCCTATGCGCTTTCCGGTGGTGGGCCGATTGTGCATCCAAGTATGGATGCAATTGTGCTGGTGCCGATGCATCCGCATACCTTGTCTTCACGTCCGATTGTGGTCGGAGGGCATAGTGAAATTAAACTGATGATTCGTGAAAATCGCGTACTGCCGATGGTGAGTGCGGATGGACAACACAGTGTGTCTTTGAATGTTGGCGATAGCGTCCATATTCGTAAGCATCCCTTTAAACTGAATCTTCTGCATCCGCCAGGTTATGACTTCTATAATGCATGTCGAACCAAACTGGGCTGGAATCAGGACTTCGACTATCTTAAGCAGGATTAAATATGAATATTGAACAAATGCTTGCCGTACTCAATCCTGAGATTGTAGAACGCTTAAGAACAGCCATTGAAATTGGCAAGTGGCCAAATGGTGTAGTGCTGACTCAGGAGCAGCGTCATACCTGTATGCAGGCTGTCTATGCCTGGGAAATGAAAAATCTGCCAGAAACCGAACGTAGCGGTTATATCGATCGTGGCACTAAAGAAGAAGGCGAACAATGTGATGATGATCATCACAAAAATGAGCCGGAATTTAAACCGATCCGTTTCGTTTAATCGAAACCGAAAAAAAGACCACAGATGTGGTCTTTTTTAATGTCTGTTTTTTGGTTTGATCAAACTGAAAGACGGCTATTCCAGAGTTCTCTGGCTTTTTGCATCGCCGCTTCATAGCTGTCATATTCGCCCATGGTATACAGTGCAATGCCCATAGTTTCAACCACTGCGATTTCCCCATATTCATGTGAGCGTTGACCTTCCCACACTTGCTTAAATACAGCCAGATCCAGCTCTTCTTCAATCGGACTACGGTTGTCAGTCAGTTTTGGTAATTCGTGCTCATAAAGTTCGCCATTCTTAATTCCACAGATTAAAGTTTTGGCATCTGGATTACGTTCGAACTCACCACCTTCACCCTTAATGACCGCACTATTTTGATAACCTAACTTATAAGCGGACTGTTGGTGTGAACTACGATAAGCAGGGTGGAAAATAGCCTGTAAAGTTGCTTTGGCATTAAATGGATTAATCAGACGTGCCAGCGTATGAATCGGAGAGCGTAAGCCCATGACATTACGTAGCCCGATCAACTCAGCCAGAATTGGAGAGATCACCTCCAATGGCAGGTAAGCAAAATGTTTGTCTTTAAGCTGCTGTTCCACCTCAACATCATTTTGGCAGATCGGATAGCCTAAGTAGTTAAGTACCTGTTCGGTATAGACCCGATTCAAGGTATGACCTGAAGCACCATGCATCACGATATTATAGCCATGCTTAGCAAGGGTAAGCGCAGCCAGAATGAACCAAGGATAATGTTTGCGTTTACCTGCATAAGATGACCAGTCCAGATCAACATCAAGCGCCTTAAAATTCAGTTGGTCCCGGGTCGCTTGCACAAAGCCTGCGAGTTCATCAACGGATTCTTCTTTGACGCGTAATAGCATCAGAAAAGCGCCCAGTTGTACGTCCAGTACTTCATTTTTCAGGATCATGCTAAAAGCCTGATAGGCTTCTTCATAGCTTAAAGAACGTGCACCATTTTTTCCCTTGCCAATAATACGAATAAACTGGGCAAAAGGATGTTCGGCATCTTTATAAATATTTCGCTTTGTGGTCATGGGCATAGATCAATCATGTTCATCAAGTATTGGCATATTTTACGCTGATATTGGTATTTCACCTTCTTATTTTGCAGAATTATTAGAGTTTTATAAGACTATAGTCTAAGAGGTATTGTTTAGTATTTAGGCAAATTTAACATTTCGGGTTAAACAAAAGTCTAAAAAGCGGTTAAAATTTCACGCAATTCTTGTGTTTGCTTTATCTCCTGATCAATGCACTGACTTTTCTTAAAGATCGGTGTTCCTGTGATTGTTAAATGTACATACACATTCTAATTTCAGTATCAGATTAATTTTTTGATACATAGGCACTTTTTTGTTTCAGACAATGAAGTATTGGACGCTTGTTTTTTAAAAATAAGTGAAAACTGAATATTGCTTCTGGTTAGAAGTATATCGTGAAGTAAGGTTATGGCTAAAAAACCAATTTATAAGTCGCTTTATTTTCAAGTGATTGTAGCCATTATTGCGGGTATCCTCGTCGGACATTTCTCGCCAAGTGGTACACAAATCATTAATGGTGCAGAACAATATGTTCCAGGTCTGGGCGAACAACTGAAGCCGCTAGGTGATGCATTTATCCGTTTAATTAAAATGATCATCGCACCTGTGATTTTCTGTACCGTGGTTAGCGGTATCGCAGGTATGGAGAGCATGAAATCAGTCGGTAAAACTGGTGGTGTCGCGCTACTTTACTTCGAAATCGTATCAACAATGGCGCTGATCATTGGTCTTCTGGTGATTAATATTGCCAAGCCAGGCGTTGGGATGAATGTTGATCCGGCATCGCTGGACACGGCCGGGATTTCTAAATATGTAGAGTCGGGTGCTTCTCAGTCTACCGTTGATTTCTTTATGAATATCATTCCAAATACGGTGGTTGGTGCATTTGCTGAAGGTGAAATCCTGCAAGTCCTTTTATTTGCGATCCTGTTCGGTTTTGCATTACACAAACTGGGTGCACAAGGTAAGCCAGTTCTCAAACTGGTAGATCAGATTTCACATGTGTTCTTTAACATCGTGAACATGATCATGAAACTTGCACCTATTGGTGCGTTCGGTGCGATGGCTTTCACGATCGGTAAATATGGGATCGGTTCTCTGGCGCAATTGGCCCAGTTGATCATCTGTTTCTATATCACCTGTTTGCTGTTTATCTTTATTGTGCTGGGTTCAATTGCACGCTTTACCGGCTTTAGCATTGTCAAGATGATTCGCCTGATTCGTGAAGAGCTGTTGATTGTACTCGGTACTTCATCGTCTGAATCTGTATTGCCACGTATGCTGAAAAAACTGGAGCTGGCAGGTGCTGAAAAGTCAGTGGTGGGTCTGGTCATTCCAACAGGTTATTCGTTTAACCTGGATGGTACTTCGATTTACCTGACAATGGCGGCAATCTTCATTGCACAGGCGACCAATACGCAACTTGATTTGTCTCACCAGATTACCTTGCTTCTCGTATTGCTCATTTCTTCTAAAGGTGCAGCGGGTGTAACTGGTTCAGGCTTTATCGTGATGGCAGCAACCTTAGCGGCTGTAGGTAATATTCCGGTTGCAGGTCTGGCTTTGATTCTCGGTATTGATCGCTTCATGTCTGAAGCCCGTGCCTTGACCAATCTGGTCGGTAACTCTTTGGCAACTCTGGTTGTAGCAAAATGGGTCGGTCAGTTAGATATGGACAAGCTGAACTATGCATTAGCAAATCCGGCTGAAATTGATGAAAAAATGGCGCAAGAAGGCAACAATGCTCATTAAGTTTGAGTTTGTCTTATAGGTCATAAAAAAGGAAGCTTCGGCTTCCTTTTTTATTTTTATCTGACTGTGAAGTTAGCAAAAAAATAAGTCAGGTACATGACAGCCTTTCTAAAAATAGTTAGCCTGTGCACAGGAAATAAAACGATAAACACGATAAGGATAAAAGAATGCTGGCTTACGATGCTGACCTGGAACTTTTCCGCGACAATTTCAAACGCTTTATGAATGAACATGTAGCGCCTTACTATGAACAGTGGGAGCATGAAGGCATGATGCCGCGTTCAGTCTGGAATGCGATGGGTGAAAATGGCTTCTTGTGTGTCGATGTCCCGGAAGAATATGGTGGCTACGGTGTTCCGACTTACTATTCCCTGATGTTGATTGAAGAGTCAGCTCGAGCAGGCTATAGTGCCATCTCAACCGGCCTGTCTTGTCACTCGGATATCGCAGCGCCGTATATCTTGCATATCGGTACAGAAGAGCAGAAAAAATACTGGTTACCGAAAATGGTGTCTGGTGAAGTGGTCGGTGCGATTGGCATGACTGAGCCGGGTGCAGGTTCTGATCTGCAAGCCATGCGAACCAATGCCATCTTGCAGGGTGACCATTATCTGTTGAATGGTTCTAAAACTTTTATCTCCAATGGTCAGCATGCTGACTTAGTCGTATTAGCCGTGAAAACAGATCCACAAGCACGCGCCAAAGGTGTGTCTTTGATGCTGGTGGATACGCATCTGGAAGGCTTTAAAAAAGGCAAGAACTTGGACAAAATTGGTCTGCATTCACAGGATACTTCAGAGCTGTTCTTCGATAATGTCAAAGTACCGAAAGATCAATTGCTGGGTCAGCCAGGTCAGGGCTTCGTCTATCTGATGCAGGAACTCCCACGTGAACGTACCGCTATTGCTGCTACTGCACTGGGCGCCATTCGTGGCTCGATTGATGTAACGACTCAATATGTCAAAGAGCGTCAGGCCTTTGGTCAGGCGATTGGCCAGTTCCAGAATACCCGTTTTGTACTGGCACAGGCCAAGATTGACGAGCTGGCAACAGCAGCTTTCTATAACCAGAATGTTGAGTTGTATATGCAAGGCAAGCTGGATGTTGAAACTGCAGCAGCGCTAAAGAGTTTCTCTACTGATATGCAGATGAAAGTTGCTGACAATCTGCTTCAGCTCTTTGGTGGTTATGGCTATATGACGGAATATCCGATTTCGCGTTTCTTTGTTGATGCCCGCATTCAACGGATCTATGGCGGTACCAATGAAATCATGAAAGAAATTGTTGCACGTGGTCTGCTTGGACGTTAAAAATCAACAGATAAAAAAAGAGTCCGAAATGGACTCTTTTTTTATAGAAAGAATATTCTTGAAATCTAGATATTTTAGTATTTTAAGATTTTAGTACATCCAGACATTCATGAATAAAAATTGGCAAATCATTTGGCACTCGAGATGAAATCAGCTGATTATTGTCATTGACCAGTTCAACATCATAATACGTCGCACCCGCATGTTGTACCCTAGGTGCATGCGCACGGATACTGGTAATGATGCGGTTCTTTAAAACATCAGCCTCACTGAGTAATAAAGATGCGTCACAAAGACTAAAAATGGTCTTTTTGGCCTCATTAAAAGCCTGAATGAAATGTAAGACTCGCGTATCGTTGGCGAGGGACACTGGTGATTCACCGCCCGGAATGAGCAGGGCATCAAAATCATCAATACTGATATGATCAATTCCCCGATCAATGGTCACACTCGACTGGCCATGTAGTCCATGTACGACTTTTCCGGCATGCAGTTCAATATTACAGACACTGTGCTCTGCAGCAAGTAAGGCTGCAACAGGTTCAGTATATTCAAGATCTTCAAAATTATTCGTTACAAGTACCGCTATTCTTTTTGGCATTATAGGCACCCCCAATATAGTTTTAAATTAGACTAGCGATTTAAGGTTTAAAAAACGTCTCTGCTTTGTAACCAAATAGTGATTTAGTGTAAAAAATCCAATTAAATCAAAGGAAAATGATCAAAAAAACAGTTTTCTATGTGCATTTTATTGTGAACTGTCACTCAGATTTTAAGTAGTTAAACTAGAGGAATCGAGATGGCTTTATTTTTATTTTCTTATGCTTAAAATCGTTATGTAGATTAAGAAATAGTGATATTTCATCTTGATAAAAATCAGTTAAGATGGGCGGGCAAAGTTTACAATTTGATAATGTAAAAGATGCGAAAATGCTGAAAGAAATGTTACCAGATATGACTAAAGCGATGAACGGTTAAAATCAAATCCCTGTTTTTAAGAATTAATCTACTAAAGTTATATTGTGTAACATTTGCAGCGCACTAATTGTTATACTGCACAGATAAGGTTTATGAAGGGCGACATCACGATGATCAACGACGATCAAAACACAACGGCTTCTTTAGATTTGGCTAAAATTCGTGAAGATATCGATTCAGTTGATCAACAAATCCAGCAATTGATTAACCGTCGTGCACGTTTGGCTGAGGCTGTAGCAAAAGCGAAATTCGCATCTGAAGAAAATCCGCTGTTTTACCGTCCGGAACGTGAAGCACAGGTTTTGCGCAATGTTATGGAGCGCAATGAAGGACCATTGTCAGATACGACGATGGCACGTCTGTTCCGCGAGATCATGTCGGCTTGTTTGGCGCTTGAAGCACCGCAAAGTATTGCGTTCTTGGGACCTGTTGGTACCTACACACACTCAGCAGTATTGAAACATTTTGGTCATGATGCTGTGGTTCGTCCATTACCCACCATTGATGAAGTATTCCGTGAAGTAGAAGCGGGCAGTGCACATTATGGTCTGGTGCCTGTTGAAAACTCCTCTGAAGGGGTAGTGAACCACACTTTAGACTGTTTCAAGACTTCGCATCTGAATGTGATTGGCGAAGTAGAATTACCCATTCATCACCAGTTCCTGATCTCTGAAAATACCCGTAAAGACAGTATTAAGCAGATCTATGCACATCAGCAAACTCTGGCTCAGTGCCGTAAATGGCTGGATGCCCATTATCCAGGTGTAGAACGTGTGGCACTCAGTTCAAATGCTGAAGCTGCGCGCCGTATTCAGAATGAATGGCATTCTGCTGCGATCGCTTCTGAAATTGCTGCGAATATTTATAATCTTGAGATTATGCACAGCAATATTGAGGACAATCCAGAGAACACAACACGCTTCCTGGTGATTGGTCGCGAGAAAGTGCCACAAAGCGGTAATGATAAAACTTCATTATTGGTGTCTGCGCATGACCGTGCCGGTGCATTGCTGGAAATTTTAGCTCCATTTGCCAAACACAACATTAGTCTAACCAGTATTGAAACTCGACCTGCACTTCCTGAAAAATGGGCTTATGTATTCTTTATCGATCTTGAAGGTCATATTGAGCAGGAAAATGTTAAAGCTGCGATCGAAGAAATTCGTCCGTTTGTGAAAGAAGTCCGCGTGCTTGGTTCATATCCTGCAGCTGTTTTATAAAAGCAGCCTTTCGTGGTTAGTGCGAGGGTGCTAACCACTGTTTCATCTGTAAATCGGAAGTATAAAATGTCGTTTGTCCCAGCCAATGAAGGCATCTCTAAATTAAAGCCATATCAACCAGGTAAACCGATCAGTGAACTTGAGCGTGAGTTGGGCATCACTGATATCGTAAAACTGGCTTCAAATGAAAACCCGCTGGGCTGTTCAGATAAAGTCAAAGAAGCAGTGGCTGCGGAACTGGCGGAAATTGGTCGTTATCCTGATGGCGGTGGCTTTATCCTGAAAGATCAGATCAAGACACAATTCGGTTTTGATCATAACCAGATTACTTTAGGTAATGGTTCAAACGACTTACTGGAAATATTCGCCCGTGCATTTGTTTCTGAAAAAGATTCAGTGATTTATAGCCAGCATGCGTTTGCGGTATATGCACTGGTGACTCAAGCGATTAACGCTGAAGCGATCGAAGTACCTGCTAAAGGTTTCTCACATGACCTTGAAGCGATGGCGGCTGCGGTAAAAGACAACACCAAGCTGATCTTTATTGCAAACCCGAATAACCCGACAGGGACCTGGTTTGAAGAAGCTGAATTTGAAGCATTCATGCAGAAAGTTCCTGCGAACGTGATCGTGGTGCTAGATGAAGCCTATGTGGAATATTTCCCAGAGAACTTCAATAGCCTAAAATTCCTGAAACAGTATCCAAACCTGATTGTCAGCCGTACGCTGTCTAAGTGCTATGGTTTGGCTGCACTGCGTGTTGGTTTTGCCCTGGCTTCTGTTGAAGTGACTGATTACCTGAACCGTATCCGTCAGCCATTTAACGTGAACCACTTGGCGATGGTTGCTGCAGTGGCTGCACTGAAAGACGAAGCATTCATCGAGAAATCTCGTGAAGTAAATAAAGCAGGTATGGCACAGCTAGAAGCCGGCTTCAAAGCTTTAGGCCTGAACTATGTACCTTCACGCGCAAACTTCATCTTGGTTGATGTACAGGCTGATCCAGCTGAAACATTTAACAAGTTATTGAAAGAAGGTGTGATCGTACGTCCAGTGGGTATTCCAAATCACCTGCGTGTATCGATTGGTACTGAAGCTGAAAATGCCAAATTTCTTGCTGCATTAGGTAAAGTACTTGGCTTAGAGGCGAAAGCTTAAGTTATGTCGCAGCCACTGTTTGAAAAAGTTGCCTTTATCGGACTTGGACTGATTGGTTCAAGCCTGGCGCGTGTCATTAAGGCCGAGCATTTAGCCAATGACATCGTGGCATCGACCCGCTCACAAAAAACCTTGGAAGATGCCAAGGCACTTGGTCTGATTTCAGACGGCTATGCAGATCCTGTAGAAGCTGTTCAAGGGGCAGACTTGGTTGTGCTGGCATTACCTGTTCGTGCCACCCAGAAAGTGCTGGAAACCATCAAGCCTTATTTGTTGGAAAATGTCATTCTGACCGATGTTGGCAGTACTAAAGGCAATGTGGTAGAAGCAGCCAAAGCTGTGTTTGGTGAAAATCTGCCAGAAGGTTTTGTGCCGGGGCATCCAATTGCGGGTGCAGAACATACTGGTGTACATGCGGGTAAGGTGGATCTGTTCGCTAATCACAAGGTGATTTTGACACCGTTGCCAAGCAGCGGACAATGGGCGGTCGAGAAACTGATTCAACTGTGGCAGGCGGCAAAGGCGGAAGTGATTTGTATGGATGTGGAAAAGCACGATGAAGTGCTGGCACATACTAGTCATCTTCCGCACCTGATGGCCTTCAACTTGGTCGAACAACTGGCCAAGCGCGAAGACAATCTGGATATTTTTCGTTATGCTGCCGGTGGCTTCCGCGACTTCTCGCGTATTGCTGCCAGTGATCCACAAATGTGGCATGACATCTTTTTTGCCAATAAAAAGGCGATTCTCAATGCCGTGGACGGCTTTGAAGCTCAACTCGCGATTATCCGCAAGCTGATTGAAGATGAAGATTCACAAGCCTTAATGGGCTTATTGGGGCATGCGCAGGCGGCTCGTCAGCACTTCAATCATATGCTCGCCAAGAAACCTCTCATGGAGAAAAATAAAGTGACACAACAATTTACCATTCAACCAGGTGCCAAGACGTTCCAGGGTAAATTTACCGTGCCAGGTGACAAATCTGTGTCACACCGTTCCATCATGTTTGGTGCCATCGCTGAAGGTACGACACATGTGACCGGGTTCCTTGAGGGTGAAGATGCGCTTGCAACTTTACAAGCCTTCCGTGATATGGGTGTAAGCATTGAAGGTCCTAAAAATGGTGAAGTGACCATTCATGGCGTAGGTATGCAAGGTTTAAAAGCGCCGAAGTCTGCGCTTTACATGGGCAACTCGGGTACTTCCATGCGTCTGTTGTCTGGCATGTTGTCAGCACAGAAATTTGACTCGGTGATGACCGGTGATGCTTCGCTGTCTAAACGTCCAATGGAGCGTATTGCTAAACCATTACGTTTGATGGGTGCACAGATTCAAACTACGGGTGAACGTGGTACACCACCAGTATCGATTACCGGTAATCAAAACCTGAAAGGTATTCAATACGACTTGCCAATGGCATCGGCTCAGGTGAAGTCTGGGATTTTGCTAGCGGGTCTTTGGGCTGAGGGCGAAACTTCAGTGACTGAACCTGAACCAACCCGTGACCATACTGAACGTATGTTGCGTGCGTTTGGTTATGACGTAAAAACTGAAGCTAACCGTATTTCCCTGCAAGGTGGCGGCAAACTGGTGGGTACCAATATCCAAGTACCATCGGATATTTCATCTGCTGCTTTCTTTATGGTCGGTGCAGCGATTACTGAAAATGCTGACGTGACTTTGGAAGCGGTAGGCATTAACCCGACCCGTACTGGTGTGATTGAAATCCTGAAACAGATGGGTGCGGACATCACTGTTGAAAATGAACGTATTGCGGGCGGTGAACCGATTGCAGACATTCGCATTCGCGGTACACGTACCTTAAAAGGCATTCATATGCCAGAAGACCAAGTGCCATTGGCGATTGATGAATTCCCGGCATTGTTCATTGCTGCTGCATGTGCAGAAGGCCAAACGATTCTAACTGGTGCTGCTGAACTGCGTGTCAAAGAATCGGATCGTATTCAGGTGATGGCAGATGGTCTGAAAACCATGGGCATTGATTGTACGCCAACTGATGATGGCATTATCATTGAAGGTAAGGGCAAGGCAGGTGACTGGTCACCAATCTTTACCGGTGGTGAAATTGAATCGCATCATGATCATCGTATTGCCATGAGCTTCTCAATCGCAGGTCTGCGTAACTCAGGTGAAATTAAGATTGTTGGGACTGAAACTGTCGCAACCAGTTTCCCAACCTTCACTGAACTGACTTCTCAAGCTGGTCTGGCGATTGAAGTGACAGAATAATTCTAAAATTTACATGAAACAGCCAAGCTTTTGCTTGGCTGTTTTGTTTATATTGGCTTATGCTAAAACCATACAACAAAAAAGCCATTTGGATGTAGCAATGCGAAAATTAAAATTTATGGCCAATCCTCAGAGCCAGCAACAATTACAGGGCAGTCAGCAGACTCAGGAATATGTGGCACATCTGCTGACGGAAGAGCTCGGTAAATATGGCTTTAAGACTTTGGCGCAAAGTGGTGCACAAGTGGCCGTAAGTGTCGATGAACATGAGTTGCCATTATCAGTGAGCTGTGAGACACGAGACCAGGAAGGGCACCTGATTTGTGAAATTGCTTCTTATCCGGATGAAGAACAGGACTGGCTGGACCGGATTACAGAACAAAGTTTATTAAATCAGTTGGCACAAGCTGTTGAAGCATCGCTGAAAGAACAAGAAAGTTTTAGTGAGTTTGAGTGGAAGAACTAGTTCAACAAATGCAAAGGGTTTTGCCCATACTACAAAGTGAACGTCTTGTTTTAGATTATTTTAAGCCATCTGATGCTGCGGAAGCCTATGCCTCGATTACCCCGAGTCTGACTCGTTTTATGGCATGGGATGCACCGGAATCTGAACAGATATTTGCAACAGTCTGGCAAAACTGGCTAAACAATATGGCTGATCATAAAGAATATATCTTTGTGATCCGTCATATTGAAAGACATGAATTTATCGGATTATGCGGTTTGCATCGACTGCATGATGAAATACCTGAAGTGGGTATCTGGATTCGTGAAAAGGCGCATGGTCATCATTATGGACATGAGGCAGTACGTTGCATTGTGGCCTATGCTTTCAATACATTAGGGATCAAAGCTTTGAGCTATCCGGTAGCCGAAGAAAACTGGGCTAGCTGAAAAATTGCAGAACGTGTAAGTGGAAAAATTACCAACCACCTAGATAAACCTAAATATCGGGCTGTAATTTATGAAATTCATGCTAAAGATTTTATTTCTGAATAAAAAAACCTCATCATTCGATGAGGTTTTTTTTGATCAGCTTAATGCGAGGAAACGGCTCATCGCAATCCGAAGCTGTTTTAAATAACCGGTAAAGAAATGATTTGCGCCAGGCAGGATCGTGACCAGATGACGTTGAGGCTTGGCCCATTCAATCATGTCGGATAAAAGCGTGACATCATCCGCTTCACCATGGATAAATAAAATATCACCTTTGATCTGTGGAGTAACATAGTGACGTAGGCCAGCTACGGTTGCAGTCGGTAGACCACACAAAATCACTTTTGAAGGTTGCAGTTCAACGGGCAGGGCAGCGTAACACTTGGCCATGACATGTGCGCCAAAACTGAAACCGCCTGCAAAGAAAGGCAGGCCAATATGTTGGCGACGCGCATATTTAATGACTTCAAGTATATCATCCGTTTCACCAAAGCCTTCATCATGCAGACCGGCACTTTGACCAGAACCACGGAAACTTGGACGATAGACAACACAACCACGCTCTAAAAACATTTGTGCCAGTAACACTGGAACCTTATGTTGTGGTGTGCCACCTTGTAATGGATGGGGATGACAAACAATCGCGAATCCTTTCACTTCACCCTGAGGATAATCCACAAAAACCTCAAGTTGGCCAGCAGGGCCTTGGAGGAAGATTGGTTCGGACATAGAAAACCGATAAATTGCAGGAGAATTTTCTATTTTAACGATTATGATAAATAAAAACATGAATTGGAATTAAAATAAGTCTACTGATATAGTTTGATTAATCATTTTTTAACCAGGTTGCTATGCTTGCTTTAATTTCTCCAGCCAAGACTCTAGATTACGAAACGCCTTTACCTACCGATCAATTTACTCAGGCAAGATTGCTGGAACATTCCCAGGAATTGATAGAAGTTGCCCGCAAGTTATCCGCAACTGAAATTGCCAGCTTAATGAGCGTCAGTGAAAAAATTGCCAATCTGAATGCGGAACGCTTTAGAGACTGGCAGCCAGATTTTGATTTTTCCAATGCTCGTCAGGCAATCTTTGCCTTTAAAGGGGACGTTTATACCGGTCTGGATGCTTACCAGTTAAAGCAGGATCAGATTCATTACGCACAGAACCATCTGCGTATGTTATCCGGCCTATATGGCTTATTGCGTCCGCTGGATCTGATGATGCCTTACCGTCTGGAGATGGGAACCAAATTGACTAACCCACGTGGTGCTCATCTCTATGAGTTCTGGGGACAAACCATCACTGACCTGATCAATCATGATCTGGCAGCAGCAGAGTCTGAAATTCTGGTCAATATTGCCTCTGATGAATATTACAAGGCAGTGAAAGAAAGCAAAATTCAGGCTGAAATCATCAAGCCGGTATTTTTAGATCAGAAAAATGGCAAATATAAAGTCATCAGCTTCTATGCCAAGAAAGCTCGTGGATTAATGGCGCGCTTTATCATTGAAAACAAGATCAAACGAACTGAAGACTTAAAAGCCTTTAATACCGATGGGTATTATTTTGATGCTGAAAGTTCATTAAAAGGTGAGTTGGTATTTAAACGTGATGAGCAGCTGGCTGCTTAAGATAAAAGATTCACCCAAGACTGAATGAAGAAATTTTCTTAAAATTCTTGGGTGGATTTAAGTTTAGTAATATTGGGTTGAATTGAATAAAAATTAAAGAATAGGGAAGGAACTTTCAAAATATCATTTATTTAGAAGAATTTTTAACAGGAAATGAAGAATTTTTTTAAAAGAAAAGCTAAATAAAATAATGCAAGCTATAGTGAGCTTTAAAAGATATTTTTCACTCGATAAATTTATATAGTAAATATAAATTTTTAATGAAATAAAAAATAGAATCAACTAATTAATTTCTTTTAATATTCAAAAAGTGACTAAAAAATAAAAAAATTATGACTTAAAAAATTATGATTAATTGAATAAGAAGTATAAAAAAACGAAGAATGAAAAGACCCTAAATATTTGAAAAAACTGCATTTTATCGGATTATTTGTAAACTATGTCACAATTTTATTGTTATTTTGTTAGCATAACTTCAATGCTGTTACATAACTCAACTACAAAAATGAAAATTTATACAATTCCTATTTTTGTGCTGATGGTGGGTTTACTCGGTTATTGTGTTCACCAACAGGCCGAAACAAAAAAATATGAAGAGCTTCATCAGATTCTGAAAGAAGTACAACATTCAACTAAATTGCTGAATGCAAATCGGCCCCGACCTTAATAGATTTGTACTAAGCTCTTTGATTAGGGAAACAGGTAAAAAGATAAAAATAAAATTATAATAAATAAAAGAAAATTTAATAATAGTAGAACTAGATTATATTAATTTTTAATAAAATATAAATTCTAAGAAGCAATCAGAAATCAATGTGTTATAATTTGCAAAAGATAAAGTTAGATCAAATTTACTTAAATTAAGTATTTGATTCTAATGATGAAAAAAGCTGCATAGGGGTTATGCAGCTTTTTTGTTTAGATTGTTTTTTGAGTTTTTCTAGCGCAGTTTTCTTACTGTTCGCTATTGAAACATTTTGACCCGCTAAATGGCGAAGCTGGCATATTCGTTGCTAACAGATCCTTAAAATTCATGAAGTTTTCTATAAAATTTCCTGGATTCGGCGGCATGCTTAAAGCATAAAGTTTACTCAATAGGGGCTAGGTCATGACGACTCCTAATCCATCTTCAGAAAATATGCTGGAACGTCTGTTCAAACTGAGTGAAAACAAAACCAGTTTCCGTACAGAAGTTCTGGCAGGTGTAACCACGTTCCTGACAATGTGTTACATCATTATTGTTAATCCGATGATTTTATCCGAAACCGGGATGGATCATGGGGCTGTCTTTGTAGCCACCTGTCTTGCAGCCGCAATTGGCTGTCTGGTGATGGGGCTAATTGCCAATTATCCAATCGCACTTGCACCGGGTATGGGCCTGAATGCCTTCTTTACCTACTCAGTCTGTCTGGGAATGGGTGTGCCTTGGCAAACTGCATTAGGTGCAGTATTTGTATCTGGTCTGGTCTTCATTGCCATCAGTATGTTCAAAATACGTGAGGCGATTGTCAATGCCATTCCAATGTCACTCAAACTGGCGATTGGCGGTGGTATTGGCCTGTTCCTGGCCCTGGTTGCACTGAAAAATGCTGGCATCATTGTTGATAATCAAGCGACCTTGGTGGGTCTGGGTGATTTGAAACAGCCAACTGTTATGCTTGCGCTACTTGGCTTCCTGTTAGTGGTGGTAATGCATCACTTCAAAGTCCGTGGTGCGATCATTATCAGTATTTTGGTAATCACTGCGATTTCTACTGCTTTAGGTTATAACCAGTTCCAGGGTGTAGTGGGTCAAATTCCTTCACTCGCACCAACCTTCCTGCAAATGGACTTTCAAGGTCTGTTTACAGCCAGCCTGATCGGTGTGATCTTCGTATTCTTCTTGGTCGATCTGTTTGACTCTACTGGTACGCTAGTAGGTGTTTCACATCGTGCAGGTTTGTTAAAAGATGGTAAATTGCCGCGTCTGAAAAAAGCATTATTTGCCGATTCTTCTGCGATTGTTGCTGGGGCGGCGTTAGGTACTTCTTCAACTACTCCTTATATTGAATCATCAGCCGGTGTTGCAGCAGGTGGTCGTACTGGTCTGACTGCCGTCGTAGTTGGCTTGCTGTTCATTGCCTGCCTGTTCCTGGCTCCATTGGCTCAATCTGTACCAGGTTTTGCTACTGCTCCAGCATTGCTATTTGTCGGTGTATTGATGATTCAGGGTATTGTCCATATTGAATGGGATGATATTACTGAAGCGGTTCCGGCGTTCCTGACCATTGTATTCATGCCATTTACGTACTCAATTGCAGATGGTATCGCAATGGGTTTTATCAGCTATGCGCTGATTAAACTGTTGACAGGTAAAGCGAAAACTGTTCCATACATGGTATGGATCATCGCAGTACTGTGGGCATTGAAGTTCTGGATGTTTGGCGGCTAATTTTTGTCGAATATCAAAAGGGTGTAAACTCAGTTTGCACCCTTTTTTATTTTTCTCAGGTTTAATCAGGAGTAGCGATGAACCGTCTTGAATTGATTCAGGCCTTGCCAAAGGCTGAGCTGCATGTGCATATCGAAGGTACCTTTGAACCTGAGTTAATGTTTGCAATTGCACAGCGTAATGAAATTAGCATTCCTTATAAATCGGTTGAGGAAGTAAAGCAGGCTTATAATTTCCATAATCTGCAATCTTTCCTAGATATCTACTACGCGGGCGCCAATGTTCTGATTCATGAACAGGACTTTTATGATCTGGCCTGGGCGTATTTTGAAAAATGCGCAGATGACAATGTCGTGCATACTGAAATGTTCTTTGATCCGCAAACCCACACCGATCGTGGCATTGCTTTTGAAACCGTGATCAATGGCTTGCAGAGAGCCTGTGATGATGCGAAAGCTAAATTAGGCATTACTTCACATCTGATCATGTGTTTCCTACGTCATCTTAGTGAAGAAGCAGCATTTGAGACATTAGAGCAAGCACTGCCTTATAAAGATCAAATCATTGGAGTAGGGCTGGATTCAAGTGAAGTCGGGCATCCACCGTCTAAGTTTGAACGTGTTTTCGCCAAAGCGCGTGAAGCCGGTTTTCTGGTGGTTGCACATGCGGGTGAAGAAGGTCCGGCAGAATATGTCTGGGAAGCTTTGGATTTATTAAAAGTAAACCGTATTGATCATGGGGTACGTTCTGAGGAAGATCCAGAATTGATGCAGCGTTTGATTGCAGAGAAGATGCCGCTTACAGTATGTCCACTTTCAAACCTGAAACTGTGTGTGGTAGATGATATGCAGCAGCATAATATCCGTCGCCTGTTGCAGCACGGCGTGCATGTCACAGTGAATTCAGATGATCCATCGTATTTCGGTGGTTATATGAATGACAATTTCATTGCCATTGCTGAAGCTTTGGACCTAAGCAATGATGAGCTAAAACAGCTGGCGATCAATTCTTTTGAAGCTTCATTTATTTCTGATGCTGAAAAACAGAAATGGATCAGCCTGATTCAGGCACTCGTTTAAAATATCATTCCAGTAAATTTGTTAGCCCAAAGAGGGTGGAGTTCGCTCTGCCTTTTTATTTAATCTGATCTGTGAACCAAAGATGAAATTAAAATTCCTGTGGCCTGTTCTGGCTGTTAGCTTAATCAATCCTGCTTGTGCAGATACCTCAATGACTCAGAAAGCCCTGAAACCTCTGATTGAATATCAGTGTGGCCAAGAGCTGAAAGATTCCAAAGTCTGGAAAATGGGTACTTATTTCATGGCTGAAGCCAATAAACAGCATTTACAGCAAAAAGTATGTGGCTGTGTAGGTGAGCATGCCTTGGAAGGTGTTCCGGCTAAAACCCTGTTAAAAGCAACCGTTGATGAAGAAACTAAAAAAGAGCTGACCCGTAAAGCAATTGCCAATAGCTTAAAAGGCTGTATGGGCGAGTTTATCAATTAAGGATTTTTGGGGGCTGGCTTATTCAGGCCTTACCCTTAAATGAGTAGTGAGTCTTCTTTCCTGTGATGGCTGTGAATCTGGCTGTGCGCAGATTAGACATCATGGCGCATTTTTAGATTTCTTATTGCGATAAACTTCGGCACAATAGCTGCATATTTTAAAAGTTGAAAAAAGGATAAAATCCGTGAAAAAATTATTGGCTGTTGTTGCTCCATTAGCACTTGTTCTTTCTGCCTGCGTAGCACCCCAAGGTACAGGCACCCCAACTCAAGCAAGTACAGGTCAGCAACTCGGTTCTGCAGCCATTAAAATTGCCATCAATGCAAAATGTGTTACTGAACTAAATAATATTCCGGCTTGGCAAACTGCAACACGTTTAATGACAGAAACACAAAAACAGAATATCCAGTCTGAAATTTGTGGTTGCGTGAGTGAAAAAGCACCACAAAACGTGACTGCGGTAGATTTGGCGACTGCAGCAATTGACCCAGCAGCACGTGCAACTATTGTAGGCAATGTCGTTGCAAATACTATTAACGCTTGCGTGGCTGAAGCGGTAAACTAAGTCAAAATCAAATTTGAATAGGCTGACTGGTTCAGCCTATTTTTTATGGGAAATAAAATGAACATTGCTGGTGTAGATGAAGCAGGGCGTGGGCCATTAGTAGGGTCGGTAGTCGCTGCAGCTGTGATATTGGATCCGAACAACCCGATTCGGGGCTTAAATGATTCCAAGAAGCTAAGCGAGAAGAAGCGAGAAAAACTTTTTATTGAGATTCAGGAAAAAGCACTGGCTTGGGCCATCGCTGAAGCCTCTGCGGCAGAAATCGACGAGCATAATATTTTGCAGGCCTCTTTGCTGGCAATGCGCCGCGCTGTGGAAGCATTAAGCATTCAGCCGGAACATGTACTGGTCGATGGCAACAAGATTCCTCAGGGTCTTGCGATGAGCTGTGATGCGGTTGTAGGTGGGGATGCTCTGCATCCTGAAATCTCGGCAGCCAGTATTCTGGCAAAAGTGACCCGGGATCGCCAGATGGTAGAGATGGATCAGAGGTATCCACAATTTGGCTTTGCCAAGCATAAGGGTTATCCGACCAAAGCACATTTTGAAGCGATTGTCTTACACGGGGTGATTGATGAGCACCGTCGTAGTTTCGGACCGGTGAAAAAAGTGCTGGCAGCGTTGCTTGATCAGCAGCAGGCAGGATAAAGTCTGATTATTTTGCTATGCAGTTGAAAATTAGACAAATTAAAAGCGGCTTAAAAGCCGCTTTTATATTCATACAAAATTAACGGTTAAAGTTATTTTGTGTCTGGTTATCATCTTCATAAGAAGAAGGCTGATAATCCTGGTCAATATGCTGAAGATGTTCATGCATTGCACGTTCATGCTGGATACGCTGGTAAATCTCTTCACGGTGTACAGAGACTTCTTTCGGAGCATTTACCCCAATACGAACCTGGTTGCCTTTTACGCCAAGTACAGTCACGCTGACTTGGTCTCCGATCATTAAAGTTTCCCCGACGCGTCGAGTCAAAATCAGCATGTTTCTCTCCTTGCAAAATGCAAAACCTGCAATCTATTGAATGTAATAAAAAAACACAACCTAAAATTATATAATTAAAGTTTGAATAGAAAGTCCTGTCCATGAAATGAAGAGGTTAACTATCCAGGCTGTTGAAAATCCTTAGGCTTAATATAACAGAGCCACTATAAAAAAAACTATAGTGGCCCTGCATTTTTGTAGAGATTTAATGAAATACTGTCAGACAATGACGGTATTTTGTAGTTCTCTTAAGCGCGTGCGCTAGATTCACCATGTTCACGGTCTAAACCAAACGCAGTGTGAAGTGAGCGAACTGCAAGCTCAAGATAATTCTCTTCGATAATTACTGAAATCTTGATTTCAGAAGTAGAAATCATCAGGATGTTGATGCCTTCATCAGCAAGGGCAGTGAACATTTTGCTCGCTACACCAGCGTGAGAACGCATACCTACACCTACGATAGACACTTTTACGATGTCATCACGAGTTGCAACTTCACGTGCGCCAATCGCTTGAGCAGTTTCTTCAAGGATTTTTTTGGCTTTAGCGAGTTCACCGCGGTTTACAGTAAACGTGAAATCAGTTGTACCATCTTCTTCAACGTTCTGGATAATCATATCCACTTCGATATTGGCATCACCAATTGGTTTAAGAATTTTAGATGCAATACCTGGCTCATCTGGAACACCCAGAATAGTCAGTTTAGCTTCGTCGCGGTTGAACGCGATACCAGAGATAATTGGCTGTTCCATGTTGTCTTCCAGTTCAGTAGTAATAAGAGTTCCGACGTTGTTTTTGAAGTCTTCGTCAAATGCGCCATCATTGTCATTATCGAAGCTTGAGAGTACCCGTAAAGGCACTTGGTACTTGCCTGCAAATTCTACAGAGCGAATTTGAAGAACTTTAGAACCTAAAGATGCCATTTCCAGCATTTCTTCGAAAGAGATACGGTCTACTTTTTTCGCTTTAGGAGCAACACGAGGGTCAGTCGTATATACGCCATCAACGTCTGTGTAAATCTGACATTCATCCGCTTTTAGCGCTGCAGCAAGGGCAACACCTGAAGTATCAGAACCACCACGACCTAAAGTTGTGGTATTGCCATTAGCATCAAAGCCTTGGAAACCTGCAACCACAATCACGCGGCCTGCGTCCAGGTTTTCAGTCAATACATCGGTATCAATAGATTCGATACGTGCTTTGGTGAATGCACTGTCAGTTTTAATACCAACCTGGCGACCAGTTAAAGATTTAGCTTCAACGCCAATTGAATTCAGCGCCATAGCTAACATGGAAATCGTTACCTGTTCACCCGTAGAAACCATTTGGTCAAGTTCACGTGGGTCAGGGGTTTCGGTAATGGCTTTCGCGAGAGCAAGCAAGCGGTTGGTTTCACCACTCATAGCAGATACGACTACAACCATCTTGTGGCCATGGTCATGCCAGCGCTTCACACGACGAGCAACATTGAGAATGCGCTCGGGAGTACCCATTGAGGTACCGCCATATTTTTGAACGATTAATGCCATAGTTGTTCCATATAAACCATGACCCTGATTTTCCGATCAGGGTCAGTTACACAAAATGAAGTTTTTATTTTGCTTCAAACCAAGCTGCTAAATCAGCCATCACTGGAGCAAACTTCTCGTTAAGTGGCGCGCCACCTTGTGCCAAGTCAGGTTTACCACCACCTTTACCACCTAGCTCAGTTGCCAAGTGTTTGATGATGTCACCCGCTTTAATAGAAGCAGTAAAGTCTTTAGCTACAGATGCAATCAAGCTAACCTTGTCACCCTCTACACCTGCAAGAACAATGACTGCATTTTCTAATTTTGATTTCACACCATCGTGCAGGTTACGTAGTGCTTTCGCATCCATACCCTGAACAGTCGTGATTAATGTTTTACGACCAGCAAGCTCTTGAACCTGGCTTAAAAGTTCACCGGCTTGTAGGCTTGCCAATTTTTGATTCAGCTGTTCAATCTGTTTTTGCAATTGATGCGCAGTGTCCACCACAGCTTCAACTTTTTCGACTGTTTGATGGTTCTGTGCTTTTAACAAACCATTGATATATTGAACATCACGATCGACTTTCTGTACGGCTTCAACCGCTTTAGTACCGGTTACGGCTTCAATACGACGTACACCTGCTGCGACACCACCTTCAGAAGTGATTTTGAACAGACCGATGTCACCTGTACGTTTCACGTGAATACCGCCACACAGCTCGATAGAGAAGTTTTTTTCGTCAATCACTGAACCCATAGACAATACGCGAACTTCTTCACCGTATTTCTCACCGAACAGCATCATCGCACCTTTGGCTTTCGCAGATTCGATGTCGAGCAGTTCAGTGGTAACAGGCGTGTTGGCAATCACTTCGGCATTTACCAGACGTTCAATTTCTTGCAGTTGCTCAAACGTTACAGGCTGATCGTTGGCAAAGTCGAAACGTAATACGTCAGACGCAACCAATGAACCTTTTTGTTGTACGTGTGAACCCAGGATTTGACGTAGGGCAGCGTGTAGCAAGTGAGTTGCAGAGTGGTTACGTGCAGTTGCGGCACGAATGTCGGCTTTAACCGTTGCTTCCACGTTTTGAGTAACTTTCAAGTTACCCATAGTCACGATACCTTGGTGAACGAATGCACCACCAGATTTTTTGGTATCTTGAACTTCGAAAATACCGGTATCGTTTTTGAAGAGTCCTGTATCACCGATTTGACCACCGCTTTCTGCATAGAAAGGAGTCTGGTTAAGAACGATTAATGCGTCGTCGCCTTCAACCACTTCGTCAACCTGTTCGCCATCTTTGTAGATTGCGATGATTTGACCTTGACCTGCGGTCGCGTCATAACCTTCAAACTGAGTTTCGCCTTCAACTTTAACAACGCTGTTATAGTCGATTGCGAATTTACCGGCATCACGTGCGCGTTGACGTTGTGCAGCCATTTCTTTTTCAAAGCCAGCTTCGTCAATCGTTAAATCACGTTCACGTGCGATATCTGCTGTAAGGTCAGTTGGGAAGCCGTAAGTATCATAAAGTTTGAATACGATTTCACCTGGAATCACAGAACCTTTCAGGTTTGCCAATTCGCCTTCAAGCAATTTCAGACCTTGCTCAAGTGTTTTCGCGAATTGTTCTTCTTCTTTCAGCAATGCAGCTTCGATACGTGTTTTGTTTGCTTCAAGCTCTGGATAAGCAGCACCCATTACATCAATTAAAGGCTGAAGCATTTTGTGGAAGAATGAACCAGTCGCACCCAGTTTGTTACCGTGACGAACTGCACGGCGGATGATACGACGCAGTACATAACCACGACCTTCATTCGAAGGGTTCACACCATCCGCAATCAGGAAGCAGCATGAACGTGCATGGTCAGCCACAACTTTAAGTGAAGCAGGGTATTCAACCGGTTTGTTTTCAGCTTGTGCTTTCGCTTCAATATCTGAAGTATCTAGACCGATAATTTCAGCAGCAGCTTTTAACAGGTTTTGGAACAGGTCGATTTCATAGTTAGAGTTGACATGTTGCAGAACCGCAGAAATACGCTCAAGGCCCATACCGGTATCAACAGAAGGTGCTGGAAGAGGGTGCAGGACGCCATCCGCAGTACGGTTGAACTGCATGAATACGTTGTTCCAGATTTCGATGAAACGGTCGCCATCTTCTTCAGGTGTACCAGGCAGGCCACCCCAAATGTGCTCACCGTGATCATAGAAGATTTCAGAACATGGACCACAAGGACCAGTATCGCCCATTGCCCAGAAATTGTCTGATGCGTATTTTTCGCCTTTGTTATCACCAATGCGGATAATACGGCTGGCATCTAGACCAACTTCTTTATTCCAGATATCAAACGCTTCGTCATCAGTGTGATACACAGTTACGTACAATTTGTCTTTAGGCAGTGCCAGCCATTTGTCGCCGGTCAGAAATTCCCAAGCAAATTTAATCGCATCACGTTTGAAGTAATCACCAAACGAGAAGTTACCCAGCATTTCAAAGAATGTGTGGTGACGAGCTGTGTAGCCAACGTTATCTAAGTCGTTGTGTTTACCACCTGCACGTACACATTTTTGTGAAGATGTTGCACGAACGTAGTCACGTTTTTCCAGACCCAGGAAGCAGTCTTTAAACTGGTTCATACCAGCATTGGTAAATAATAATGTTGGGTCGTTGGCAGGAACCAGAGAACTCGACGCGACACGTGTATGCCCTTGCGATTCAAAGTAGCTTAAAAAAGCTTCGCGAATTTCAGCTGATGTCATAAAACGAGTACTCACAACCAAGTCACTCCATAATTTCCGATTTGGCTAAAAACATCACAGTCTGACAAGAAGGTTGGTTCTCTGCTGCAATGCGGGGCTTAAATATTTAAAAACGCCAAATTATAACGGAAAATGCCTGTTCAACCAATGATTTTCATATTTATAGATCATAAAACTATAAGGAATGAATATTAGAAAAATCAGAAAAATGCCCTGCAAAATCAAAAGCTATTGTCATTACAGCAATTTATCTTCATTCTCGCTGATAGAAAGACTGGATTGCTTCAAGTAAAGCATGAATTTTTCGATGAAATATTGGACATTCTGTGTAATTTTTAGTGGATTTAGCTGAATAGTTATCAGTCAGCTGGATAATTCCATTAATATAGGCGCATAAAGTTTTATGCCGCAGTAGGGAACGTCGATGCAACGTATCGCAATTAATGGTTTTGGACGAATCGGACGCAATGTGTTGCGTGCATGGTTTGAAAATCCGAAAGATTTTAATTTTGACATCGTTGCCATTAATGACGTTGCCGACGTTGAAACCTTATTGCATTTATTTAAATATGATTCTACTCATGGCCGTTTCCCGGGGCAGGTTGATCTGACGTATGAAGATGAGTATGCCTACCTGCATGTCACTTATCGCGATGCTTATCAGAAAGTTCAGGTGTTAAGACAGGCGAATCCGGTGGAAATGCCATGGCGGGAATTGAATATTGATGTGGTATTGGAATGTACCGGCTTATTCCGTTCGCGTGAGGCTGCGACTCAGCATATTACTGCCGGGGCAAAACGGGTGATTATCGGCGCTGCACCGTTTGATACGGTGGATGCTGCAATTGTCTATGGCGTCAACCATCGTGATGTCAAAGAAAGTGACCAGATTATTTCTAGCGTGTCTTGTACTACGCAGGCATTGGTACCGCTAGTCAAAATCATTGATGATGCCTTTGGGATTGAGACTGCACTGATGACTGAAATTCATGCGGTGACTGCGGATCAGTCAGTACTGGATCATGCCCATCGTGATTTAAGACGTGCCCGTGCTTCCGGGCAAAATATTATTCCAACCACATCTTCAGCTTTGGGTGCTTTAAAACGCGTAATGCCGAAGATGGAGAACCGGATTGATGGTTATTCGATTCGCGTGCCAACCATTAATGTCGCAGCAATTGATCTGACTTTTATTTCTCAGTCACCCATTACTGATCATCAGTTAAATGAACTATTAATTAACGCTGCACGTCAGGATTTTGCTGAAATCATGTCTGTGACAGATGAGCCTTTAGTATCTTCAGACTTTAATCATTCGCCTTACTCATTGATTGTGGATCTGACCCAAACCCTGGTAGTGGGGCATCAGGCTAAAGTATTTGCCTGGTATGATAATGAATGGGGTTATGCCAACCGTTTGCTGGATCTCTGTGAATCCTTTTATACAGATTAAGCTATTTTGAAAGCATCCCAAATGGGGTGCTTTTTTATGCAAGATTAAAAAATTAGAAGAAAATGAATAAGAAGTTGGACGTAATTGATCGAAAAGCTCCGGATTTATGCCGAATATTTCTGTGATCTGGATATTTTTTCGTTAAGATAAAGATAATTAAATGGAATAAGAGCAAGCACATGATGTTGATCTGGGGATTTATTATATTACTGACCTTGGCTGTGATTTTTTTGATCTGGCTGCAATTTAATAATAATGAGAGTTCACAAAATGTGGAAGGCGTGCCAGTTGAGGAAAAAGTGGCACATCTGGAAGAAAATTTAAAAAAGACCTTGGAAATTATGCAGGATCTGGCGAAAAAGATGCATGTACAGCAGGAAGTACTAGATCAGACTACAGCCAAACTGCAAAAAGTTGAGCTGCAAAATGCAGAACTGGTAAATCTGCTCGCTAAAGTAGTAGAACCAAAGTCATAAGACCCTTTCATGCTGGCTTAGCCTTATATAAAGGATTTAAACTAGTAACATTCTTAAAATAGCTGCCGAGGCCATGCTAATCAAAATGGTTGGCAGCATCCCAAAGCGTGATGCAGCGAATAGTGTCGACATTATAGCGATCAGATCAGCCGGATCATCTCGTAAAAAATATGGGGTGATCATCGAAATCAGTACACAACCTGGAATTACTTCCAGAATTTTACGCTGACGATTATTTAAGGTTTTGTTCTTGAGTAGGACATAGCCAAGTATCCGGGCGCAGTAAGTCGTTAGCGCCACCAATAAGATTGCAATAAAAGTGCTCATCTGAATCATGCTTCATCCTTCTGAATGAGCCAGAAGGCAGAGGTAATGCCTGCAAGTGCGCCAATCAGCACATACCAGTTGTCCGGTAGATAGCTATAAGCCAGTGCTGCACAAACAAGACTCACTAACCAGGGCCTCGCTTCAGTAAAGCCTTTCCACATGCCTTTCAGCAAAACCAGCATAATGGCGGGGAAAGCCATATCAAAACCAAAACGGTTAATATCACCTAGCACAGGTCCAAGCAGGGCACCGAGTGTCGTAAAGCCGACCCAGGCCAGATAAAGAACAATACATAGCCCGGCATAATAAGGCAGACTAAAAGCATATCGATAACCAAACTGTGACAGTCGACGCTGTGCATCTGTCAGGCTTAAGGCCCAGCTCTCATCCACCATAAAAAATAATGCCGGAAAGACTTTTCGATTTGGAAGATGTCTTAAATAAGGTACTAAACTGGCACCGAGCAGAATATAGCGGCTGTTAATGAGAAAAGTAATAAAGATTAAGGTAAGCAGATGCGGTGGATCAGTCCAGGCTTCTAAAACTGCAAACTCGGAACCGCCAGCAAAGTTCAGCCCGGTCAGCAAGGGAACCTCAAGCAGGCTAAAATCTTTTTGTGCTGCTGTTGCGCCCAAGACCAGCGCCAGAGGAATTACACCTAATAATAAAGGTAGGCAGTCTTTCACACCACGCTGAAAATCACTCAGAGGAGTAGCATCAGAAGGCGTAATACGTGGCTGAAAGGGAGGCATGAGATGATCGGGTTTTATTCTAGAAGGAGAAAGAAAGTTTATAAGAAATATAGGAGTCTTTGCAGTGCCTTTAAACTCTACCAGAATGATGCTGTTTTCTTGGTCATTTAAGTTCCCACATTGAGTTTTTGTATAGGATTATTTTTAAGCATCTAGTACTGATATTTTATAAATTTTTACTCTTAGATAGATGAGGATTGAATCAAGAATAAGTTTTTCGTCATTGTTTTGGTTAGGGAAATATATTAGAAAATCAAGTTGATATGTTGGTTATTAAATTTTATTCAGCCTATTTTCTCTTAATAAGAAAGAGATGATTTGGTTTATCTATCTAAGTCCTTTGTTCAGTCAGAGAAAATTATCAAAATTGCGATGCACAGCCTAAACGATCGTGCTAGACTAGGAGAAATCGGGTGTGCTCCCGATTTTTTTATGCGGTTTATTCCGCGCTGACAAGAATTTAGGTTTACAACATGCCCATTTCAGAGACATGGTTATTACCTGATGGTGTAGCTGATGTATTACCAGAACAAGCGCAAGTCATCGAAAGCCTGCGCCGTCAATCACTGGATTTCCTCGCATCTCGAGGTTATCAGCTGGTGTACACGCCATTTATTGAATACATTGAATCTCTATCTTCTCTCTCAGAATCGAATCAGGATTTAGACTTAGCCACTTTTAAAGTGATCGACCAGCTGTCTGGCCGCTTGCTTGGTGTGCGTGCCGATATGACACCACAAGTGGCTCGTATCGATGCGCATGTACATCCAGTGGAAGGTGTGGCTCGTTATTGCTATGCGGGTACGGTTTTACATACGAAACCTCAAGGATTTAATACCACACGTGCACCATTGCAATTAGGTGCAGAATTATTTGGTTCAGACAGCATTGACGCTGACGTGGAAATGGTTGACTTGATGATCAGCCTGATTCAGGAAGCAGGTCTGGCCGACGGTATCCACCTTGATTTAGGTCATGTGGGGCTGTTCCGTAGTCTGATTGCACAAGCTGGTTTAAGTAAGGCAACCGAACGCCAATTGTCTGATCTTTATCAACGTAAAGCGTTGCCAGAATTAGCTGAATTTACTGCAAATCTTAAGTTTGGTTCAGACTTCTATACGCTTGGCCGCTTTGCAAGTGACCTGGATGCCTTAAAAACGAATTTAAGTGCTGAAGTATTAGAAAATCCAGCCTTCAAACAGGCATTTGATGCACTGCAAACCACCAAAAATGAAGTTCAGGTGCGCTGGCCGAATCTGCATATTGGGATTGATGTCGTCGAGTTACGTTCATACCATTATCACACCGGCCTGATGTATGCAGTTTATGCACCAAACCGTGCTGCGGCACTGGCACAAGGTGGCCGTTATGATGGCATTGGTGAGCATTTTGGTCGTGCACGTCCGGCAACTGGTTTCTCTTGTGACTTATATGCTTTAAGTGCAGGCAAGTTTGCTACAGCTAAAGTTGTGGTAGCACCTAAGGGTACAGATGCTGCGCTGTTAAATGCGATTCAGGCAACCCGTGCACAAGGCTTAAGTGTAATTCAGTTATTAGGTAATGATGATTTAAACTCGGTACCGTATGCAACTCACCAGCTGGTGAATGTGGACGGTGAGTGGACTATCAAAACGATTTAATCGCTTTAATTGTTTTACTCAGTGTTCATGTCGCTGAGTGGGACTTTCAACTTTAACAGCATGATGTAATGAGGCTATTATGGGCAAGAATGTTGTGGTACTTGGTACCCAATGGGGCGACGAAGGTAAGGGTAAAATCGTCGACCTGCTCACAGATCAAGCGGCTGCAGTAGTTCGTTATCAAGGCGGACATAACGCAGGTCATACTCTCGTGGTTGGTGGTAAGAAAACTGTATTACACCTCATTCCATCAGGTATTTTACGTGAAAACGTATTGTGCTTAATTGGTAATGGTGTGGTTCTTTCACCTGAAGCGCTCATCAAAGAGATGGATATTCTTGAAAAAGAAGGCGTGCCAGTACGTGAACGTCTACGCATTTCTCCAAACTGTCCATTGATTCTTCCACACCACATCGCACTTGACCAAGCTCGTGAGAAAAAACGTGGTAATGCGAAAATTGGTACAACTGGTCGTGGGATTGGTCCTGCTTATGAAGATAAAGTAGCGCGTCGTGCAATCCGTGTTGCTGACCTGGTACGTGGTGGCGAACATCTGAAAGCTCAGCTTGAAGAATTGCTTGAATACCACAACTTCCAATTGACTCAATTCTTCGGTGTTGAAGCAGTTAAAGTTGAAGACGTACTTGCGCTTTGCGACGAATGGCGCAAAGTGATCGAGCCTATGGTTATGGACGTGACTGGTGAACTTCACGCTTACCGTAAAGCTGGCAAGAAAATCATGTTCGAAGGTGCACAAGGTTCATTGCTTGACGTTGACCACGGTACATATCCGTACGTGACTTCTTCAAACACGACTGCTGGTGGCGTAAGCTCAGGTTCAGGTCTTGGTCCATTACACCTTGACTACGTTCTTGGTATTACTAAAGCGTATACTACTCGTGTAGGTTCAGGTCCATTCCCAACTGAGTTGGTGTATGACGCTGCAACAGATACAGGTGATGCAATTGGTAAACACCTGGGTACTGTAGGTTCAGAATTTGGTGCGTCTACTGGCCGTCAACGTCGTTGTGGCTGGTTCGATGCTGAAATCCTGCGTCGTTCAGTAGAAGTGAACTCACTGTCTGGTATTTGCTTGACTAAACTTGACGTTCTTGACGGTTTGGAAGAAGTGAAAATCTGTGTAGGTTACGAAGCTGCTGATTCTGGCTGTGTTGGTTCTTCTGATGCGCTTGCATTTGAAACTTTAAAACCAATTTACGAGACTATGCCAGGCTGGAAAGAATCTACTTTCGGTGCGAAATCACTAGATCAATTGCCACAAGCGGCAATTAACTATGTGAAACGTCTTGAACAATTGATTGAATGTCCAATCGACATCATTTCAACTGGTCCAGACCGTGAAGAAACCATTATTCTTCGCCATCCGTTTGATGCTTAATCCTTTAAGCTGAAAATGATAAAAACCCTGTGATTTCACAGGGTTTTTTATTTGGAAAAGCTTATAAAAATGATTGAAAACCTGTTTGGATTCTTTATGATGTTTTGACCTTATATATTTGAGAAGGTCATGAAATATAAAAATTTATTGGCGGGGATGGTCATTGCGACCACATTAACGGGGTGTACTACGGTTGCAGATTTGATGGGAGCTGATTCAGCTACATTAAATCTGAGTGCAGCACAAAGCTATAATCAGATGCTGACAGAGGCCAAGCAGAAACAGATTCTGGATACGACTTCTGCCACCTATAAAAAAGTAAATCGGGTTTTCCTGAAAATGAAGCCGTATGCGGATCAACTGAATCAGACTGGGCAGAAGTTTGACTGGCAAGTGGCTGTGATCAAATCTAACGAGATTAATGCCTATGTCGCACCAGGTGGCAAGGTGGTGTTCTATACGGGTATTGTCGACACACTAAAACTTACAGACGATGAAGTTGCTGCCATCATGGGACATGAAATGGTGCACGCGCTTGAGGAACATTCTAAAAATAAGGTAGGAGCGCAAGCACTTACCGATTTGGCAGTAAGTATCGGTAGCAAGTATGTCGGGCAGTCCGCTGGTGGTTATGGTGGGCTACTGCTGGATATGGGTGCTCAATTTGGTGTGGGCTTGCCATTCTCACGTAATCTGGAAAGCCGTGCCGATAAAGGCGGGCTCATGCTGATGGCACGAGCAGGCTATAACCCGAATGCAGCGATTACGTTGTGGCAAAAAATGAATGCACAAGACAGCCGTGGCAATAGCGTCCTGAATAAATTTACTTCTACGCATCCAACGAATGATGACCGAATTGCAGCCTTGCAACAGCTGATGCCTGAAGCGATGACGGTATATAAGGCTAAGAAATAATTTGGAAATTCAGGACTAAAGTCTTAACAGCAAGTGCTGTGCAGTGGCATGGCGCTTGTTAGAATAAAACAAAATAAAATATGAGTATGCAGGATGCATAAAAATATCTCGGGAACGATGTTCTATTCCTTGTTATTCGCGATGGGCGGCGCACCGACCATTGCGATGCTAATTATACGTGCCCAAACTCAGGATCCTGACATTATTTATGGGGCATTCATTGGCTTGAGCGTGATCATTGCCTGTGTACTAGTACCTGTCATCTTACTGCAGAATGCTTTTCTATTTTTTAAGCGTAAAAGTGAAATTTTAGAAGAAAAAATTAAACCTTTGTGTTATTTATATTTAGGTTTAAATATTGTCTGTCTGATTTATTGGCTTGCGATACAGTATTGGGGTTAAAATTACATAAAATATAACAAGATGAAGTAATTGTACATTTAGTTGATCCGGCCTTTAACTTATAATTTTTTACAATGTAAATTAACCTTTTGCTTATGGTGGAGTCACTATAATGAAAAATAAATTCTTGTTAGGTATGGGTGCAGCCGCAGCCATTACTTTGTCTGGTTGTACAACTATTGCCGATATTGCAGGTGCAGATACTGCGACTTTAAATGCTTCAGCCAGCCAAAGCTACAATGCCATGGTGGCAGACGCTAAAGCGAAAGGCCAGCTGGATACCAGTTCAGCGACATACAGTCGTATTAATGCTGTTTTTAACCGTTTAAAACCTTATGCCAACCAGCTGAACCAGACGGGTACTGCATTCCAATGGCAGTTGGCCGTATTGAAATCTGATCAGGTCAACGCTTTTGTGGCACCTGGTGGTAAAGTGGTGTTCTATACCGGTATCGTGAACAAGCTGAATCTGACCGATGCTGAAATTGCAGCCATTATGGGTCATGAAATGGTCCATGCCCTGGAAGAGCATGCGAAACAGAAACTTGGTGCACAAGCCCTGACTGATCTGGCATTGGGTATTGGTTTAAATGCAGCGGGCGTAGGACAAGGTGGTGCTGCAGTAGCACAATTGGGTAGCCAGATTGGTATCGGCTTGCCTTACTCACGTAACCTAGAAAGCCGTGCTGATCAGGGCGGTTTAACTCTCATGGCGCGTGCTGGCTATAACCCGAATGCAGCGATTACTCTTTGGGAAAAAATGAACAAGCTTGAAGGTGGTAGCACTGGCGCGACTTTCCTGTCTACTCACCCATCGAACAGTCAGCGTATCGCAGCAATGCGTCAAAATCTGCCAGCAGCAATGCAGATCTATAACAAACGTTAATGATTGCGTAATTTGAGTGATTCGCGATTTTAATGATGAAAAGCAGGGCAGTAGTCCTGCTTTTTTATATTTAAAATCTTAAGGCAATAAAAAAGGCAAAGTTTTCACTTTGCCTTTTTGTGCTAAAGACCGGGAAGTCTTAGTGGTGGTGACCACCTGCACCGTGTACGTGACCGTGATCAAGTTCTTCTTGAGAAGGTTCACGGATAGACACGATTTCAACTTCGAAAGTTAAATCTTGACCAGCAAGCGGGAAGTTAGCATCAACAACTACGTTATCACCTTCAACTGCTTTAACAGTTACGATTTGAACGCCGTCATCAGTTTGTGCTTGGAACTGCATGCCTGCCTGGATGTTGTCTACGCCTTGGAACATTTGTTTAGGCACTTCTTGCACTAGCTCTGGGTTATATTCGCCATAGCCTTCAGCAGCAGGAACATTTACAGTGAATTTTTCACCAACAGTTTTGCCTTCTAAAGCTTTTTCTAAACCAGGGATGATGTTACCTGCACCGTGCAAATAGGCAAGTGGTTCACCTTGAGATTTGTCGAGAGTTTCACCCTCTGCGTTAGTCAATGTGTAGTGGAAAGAAACCACGAGGTTATTTGCAATAGCAGTCATATTAATTGATCCATTCAATTTTTTAAGGGTACATCATAAAGTGAAATTGTATTTTTGTAGACTAAAAATAGCAAAAAAATGCAATTTGACATGTTTAATGACGATTTTTTCATATATGAGGACAATATTTACAATTTCAATGCAATTTCAGCTTGGGTGCAATTTTTCGTGTAACAAAGTCTTTGGCAGTTAACAGGCCAGCATGGGTATAGCCATGAATAGTGGCTTGATGAATCCGGTACAGGGATACATACATGGATTTCGCGACAAAGCCTTGAACATTGACCTGACCCAATAATTCACCGACAGCGCTGTTTTGACTTAAAGACACTAATGAACCTTTGTCAGAAAACTTGAACATCGGTAAATAACTTTCGCCATTAATGCGTGCTTTTAAGGCTCTGACCAGAAAAGCGGCCTGCTGGCTGGCGACCTGTGCACGGGGGCCTAAAACCGGTTGATCTGCTTCAGGCTGACAGTGAGCACAATCACCAAAAACGAAAATATCCGGGTCTGACAGAGTTTGCAGAGTTGCATAAACTTTTAGGCGATTAATGTTGTCTTTTTCCAGCTCTTTAAGTTTTGCCAGAACTTCAGGTGCTTTAATTCCAGCAGCCCAGACTTTAATTTCTGCTTCGAGGCTTGAACCATCTGCAAAATAAATCTGGTCTTCATCGACTTTAGCGACCCTATGACTGGTTAATACCTCAATACCTAGACGATCGAGTTGCTCCATGGTGTGTTCAGCCATTTTCTCAGACAGTGCAGGTAAGATTCGGTCAGCGGCTTCAATCAAAGTGATTTTGACTTTATTTGGATCGATCTTGTTCAGACCATATTTAAAAAAGTTTTGTTTGGCGATCACCAGCTCGGCAGCCAGTTCTACACCAGTTGCACCGGCTCCAATAATGGCAATTTTAAGCTCACGCGAAGAGGTCTGATTTTGAGCATTGAGATAAAGATGTAGCAGATCCTGCTGAAAGACATCGGCCTGCTGGCGGCTGTCGAGAAAATGACAGTATTGGGCAACACCTTCCGTATTAAAATCATTGGAAGTGGAACCTAATGCCAGCACCAGCGTGTCATAGCTGATGTGTTTCTTCTGTTTAGGCTGAGCTTTTTTAGAAAAGTAATCTGTTTCCAGAACAATTTCTTTAGCCTTACGATCCAGATCAACAAATGTTCCCAGCACAAAGTGATAATGATGAGCTGCAGCATGACTAAAATAATTGGTTTCTTCTGCATGCGGATTAAGCGTACCTGCAGCAATTTCATGCAATAAGGGTTTCCAGATATGTGTCAGTTTCTGATCTACCAACGTGATATGCGCTTGGCCACTTTTGCCTAAGGTTTCGCCCAGTTGAGTAGCTAGCTCCAATCCACCTGCGCCACCACCTACAATTACGATTCGATGTGCTGTCATATATTATTAACCTATTTATTTTTCTAATAAAAATAAGAGAAATTTAGACCAAATATACTATGGCATGGGCAGCAGGCCGTCTTGATTAGAATTGTTATACAAATTACAAAACGTAGCAATTATGGCAGAAGAGGTAAAATCGACGAGAGAAGAGAAGAAATCTATGGTGGGAGTTAGAAGACAAATGAGGGCCTTCTAACTGTATTCAGCGTTTATTTCTGGATTGGATAGAGTTTGGCACTTGGTGCATTTTCTGCAAAGATGCCAAAGAAGCTAGATAACCAGCTCAGGAATTTCTGGAAGAAACCGGCTTCTTCAAGTTCCACCATATCTTCAATCTGGATGGTACGAATAAGCTGATTATTCTGATACACATG
The DNA here is from genome assembly GCF_013419565.1 of Acinetobacter sp. YH12072. Lineage (NCBI taxonomy): Bacteria > Pseudomonadati > Pseudomonadota > Gammaproteobacteria > Moraxellales > Moraxellaceae > Acinetobacter > Acinetobacter sp. YH12072. The sequence goes on from NZ_VOZV01000008.1 coordinate 114,039, forward strand.
AATCGTCGCTAATGGCATCACTTTGGCCATAGGTGCAATCAACTCAGAAGCAGTCATTTCTACATTAATATGGGTCTGGGTTTCATGGAGCGGTTCAATGCTTTGCATTACACCATCACCTGTATTCAACATTACCCGTTGATGGTTTTGATCGAACTGGTTCAGGTCAATGGCATAATTCTGATCATATAAAGATGTCGTAATAATCTGCGGCTGTTTAGTCTGAACCTTAAACATTTTCAAAGTCGATTTGATCACCGGTAATTCAGCGAGTAGCTGTTTGTCTTTAATGGCGACTTCATTACGGGTATAGGTATACGCCAGATTCATCAACTTATGCGACACTTCAGCGCGTTTGGCAGCACTTTTGGTACCTAGAACTACCACGATCAAACGACGGTGGGGCAGTTCCATATCATAAGTTGGACGATTGGCGGTGAGCGCCAGGTTATAGCCGGCTGCACGAGTAAAGCCAGTTTTTAAACCATCGACGCTTGAGTCCACTTGCAACACACGGTTAGTGGCACGGTGGAAATGGTTGTTATAGCTAAAACTTGGCTGTTTGGAATAATACAGATAGTCCGGAGTCTGATTGACTACAGCTGCCGACAAACGCGCCAGATCCGCTGCAGTAGAATAGTGCTCAGGCATGGTAATACCGGCCGGATTCTGGAAATGGGTATGAACCATACCTAAAGCTTTTGCTTCCCGATTCATTCGCTCGACAAAGCTCGGAATATCAACTGAAATTTTTTCTGCCAATGTCACAGCAGCATCATTCGCCGACATGATAATCAGACCTGCCAGAAGTTGATCAATCGAAATCTGCTCACCTTCTTTCAGGTACATTTGTGACTCATCCCACATCACTGTTTTCACAATCGGTGTTGCAGTTAATACTTCACTTTTATCTAATTTACCCGCCTGAATTTCTTTCAATGCAATATAAGCGACCATCATTTTGGTGAGGGAAGCTGGAGCACGTTGAACGTCGGCATTGTGTTCGGCAATGACTTGGCCTGACTGTGAGTCAAGAATGGTCCAGGCTTCTGCTTCAACGCTTTCAGGCAAAATATTCAGAAGGGCAGCATATGAAATTGCAGGCACAAACAGGCTGAGAACTGCAAGCAGTGAGATGATGTATTTCAAAGGTGTTCCTTAATAACCAACCGGTCGATGAACGATTTAATTTTCACGCATGCTATGCCTTTTTTTTAAGGATAGCTAGTCAGAAATGTAGACAAATGCGACAGCTAAGCAATACTGGCCTAAAAAATGCTAAGCTAAGCTATAACTCATTTATTTGTATTTTATATCGCCCATTATGTTGCATTATCAAATCGAATTTGACGATTATCGTCAGCACCTTATTCACGTAACTCTTCGCTTTTTAGCAGACCCAACGCAAGTCCTTTCTTTACCGACCTGGATTCCGGGCAGTTACCTGATTCGCGAATTCTCCAAACATATTGAAGCGGTCAAGGCTTATGATGAGGACGGACGCCAGCTACAAATCCAGAAGTTTGAAAAGAATAAATGGCGTTTATTCAATACGGATCATGAACTGATTACGGTGGAATATGATGTCTATGCGTATGACCTGTCTGTTCGTGGTGCATATGTGGATCAAAACCGTCTTTATGTGAACCCGGCTTGTGCATGTTTAGGGCTGGAAGGTCAGGAACATAAAGAAATTGAAGTAGAAGTATTCCTGCCGGATGAACTGAAACATTTCCAGCTTGCGACGGGCATGCAGGCCAAAAGTCTGGTGAAAGGTCGTTATACCTTAAAAGCTAAAAACTATGCTGAACTGATTGATGCGCCGTTTGAACTGGCAGAGCAGACCCGTTTCAGCTTTGAAGCCAATGGCATTCCGCATGAGTTTGTGGTGTCAGGCAAGCATGCGATGAATGAACAGCGTATGAAGCAGGACATTGAGAAAATCTGTGCGACAGAAATTTCCATGTTCGGTTCTGCGCCATTCAGTGATTATACCTTTATGACCATGGCCACCGGGAACAGCTATGGCGGTCTGGAACATCCAAACTCAACCAGTCTGATTACACCGCGTGATGACTTTCCTAAAGCAGATGAGCCTGAAGAGCCATCGAAAGATTATCAGCGTTTCCTTGGCCTATGTAGTCATGAGTATTTCCATTCATGGTTAGTGAAATTTATTCGTCCAGAAAACTTCGTGAATTATGACCTGAACAAAGAAGGCTATACTTCTTTGCTTTGGATCTTTGAAGGGTTTACGTCGTATTATGACGACCTGATTCTGCTACGTAGTGGCGTGATCAATCAGGAATCTTATATTGCATTGCTTAAAGCGCAGATTGATCGTTATCTTCAAAACCCGGGACGTTTTATTCAGTCGGTGTCTGAGTCTAGCTTTGATGCCTGGGTGAAATTCTATCGTCAGGATGAAAACTCAAACAATGCCGGTACCAGCTACTATAATAAAGGCTGTTTAGTCGCATTGTCTCTTGATCTGGGTCTACGTCTGCGTGGCTCGAGTCTGGACGCTTTAATGCGTAAGCTATATGAAAATACGCAAAATGGCATTCAGGTCAATGAACGGACTATCTTTGAGTTATGTCAGGAATTAACGGGTGATAACTGGTTAGAACAGATTAATCATTTGATCAATACCACAGATGAATTGCCTTTAGATCAGTTACTACCTGAATTTGGCGTGAGCTATACACTGAAAAATGACAAGTCATTACCATTTGGTTTGAAACTTGCAGATAAGCCTGAAGGTGTGCTGGTTCAGTCTGCACGTCGTGATGGAGCAGGGGTGAAAGCGGGCCTTTCAGCGAATGATGTAATTGTGGCGATTGATGGCCTTAAAGCAACGACGAAACTTGTCGAGAAATATGCGAAACAGGAAGGTACGTATACTGTCCATGCATTCCGTCGTGATGAGCTGATGACTTTTGAAGTTCAAAATGGTGGTTCTGAACTGACTGAAGTTGAGTTAAAAGTTGAAGATCAAGCTAAAGCCGAGAAATGGTTGAAAGCTTAATCAGAATGTTGCTATTAAAAAAACCGCTGTTAAGACAGCGGTTTTTTTATTGGGTTTTTTAGATGATTTATTTAATGATCAGTCGTGAAGTTCCACGGAACTCAGCCACGATTTGCTCTTTCTGATTCAGGATCTGAATATCGTAAATTCCACTACGACCGCTACTGGCCTTATGTTCAGCTATGGCGGTAAGGGTATCACCTAACAAAGCTGGTTTTAAATAATGAATCCCGCAATGTTGGCCGACTGCTGGGTATTCGCCGGTATTGCAGGCAATGGCAAATGCAGCATCAGCTAATGCAAAAATCACAGCGCCGTTACAGGTCTGATGTCCCTGTAAATGTTGTTCAGACACTTTAAGTTCAATCTTCGCATGATTGTGGTTATAGGAAATTAGATGTGCACCGAGATACTGAATTAATCGGTCCTGATTAAACATCTGGTTCACTTGCTGATCCATTGCAGAACTCCTTTTTTAGATACACTTTGTTTTAAAAATATTAATTATGTGAATCATAAATAACATTCCAGGAGATAAATAACAAGCGAAAGCCAGATGAATGATGCAATGCAGCTGTTTTACGCTTCAAAATAAAGCGCCATGAAAATGATGCTTTTAGGGATTAAGAATTAGTTGCCACGATAGGTTGAATAACCATAAGAGCTCAGTAATAACGGAATATGATAGTGCTCCAAAGCACCGTCAATCGTAAATACCACAGGTACTTCAGGGAAGAAGGTGCGTTGATTATTGGCCTTAAACCAGTCACCGGTTTTGAAGGTCACTTTATAGATGCCTTTCTGTAAAGCTGTATCTTTAGGATAAAACTCTTTGATACGGCCATTGGTATCTGTTTTTAACTCATTCAGTTTTACCCACTTGTCACCCTGCTGAGCTTCCAAAATCACCGCGACATTGGCGGAAGGCAGACCAGTTTCCTGATTCAGCACATGCACACTTAAGGGATTCTGTGCAAAAGAAAAGCTTGCTGTCGCCGCTAGAAGAGCACCAAAAATAATTTTTTTCATAGGTCTGTTCCTATTCAATAGATAGATAAAATTAAAGTTGTTTTAAAGTATGTTGAATGCCTTGTGCGGCACATTGATGATCCTGTTCAGAGCCACCAGAGCCTGCAACGCCAACAGCGCCAATGAGCTGGTTTTTATAAACCACAGGTACCCCGCCGCCCAATAATAATAACAATTCATCCAGGGTATTTAAATTTTGTGCATCCGGGTTCTTTTGTGCATGACGCATGAAATCCAATGTACTGGTCTTAGTCGAGTATGCAGTAAAGGCTTTACGCTGTGATGCAGTTAAATTGTGAATTCCGACAGATTCATGCCGTTGGCTGGCCAGAACATTACCGCCTTGATCCAGTACTGTGACTGCAGCGGGTTTGCTGGCTTTCTGACAAGCTTGCATGACATTCTCAGCAAGTTGGTTTGCTGTGCTCAAGTCCATAATATAGGCCGTTTTTAATTCAGCATGGCTTAAGCTAACCATTGCTAAACTCGCTAGATATAAAAATATTTTTCTCTGATTTAATCTACTTCTCATGATAATGTTCAGTCATATAGAAATTGAGAAGATCATAATCAAAGAATGGAAGCTCATGGATGACAATCAGATTACCAATTTGTAATCTTTGCGCTGTATGAAATTGATTAAACTCAGCCCATGCATATTTTAATTGTAGAAGATGAAGCCAAAATTGCCGGATTCTTGGCCACAGGCTTAAATGAATCCGGCTACCAGACTACACAGGTGGGCAATGGCCTGCATGCCTTATCAGTGCTGGAACAGCAACAGATTGATCTGGTATTGCTGGATGTGATGCTGCCCGACCTAGACGGCTGGCAAGTCCTCAAAACCTTGCGTACTTTTTCTAAAGTTCCCGTACTTATGCTGACTGCCAAAGATCATGTGCTTGACCGGGTCAAAGGATTGGAACTGGGTGCAGATGACTATTTAACTAAGCCTTTCTCTTATATCGAACTTTTGGCCAGAATCAAAAGCCTGCTGCGCCGTGTACCAAAAACTGAACACGAAACGTATCAGGTGGCCAATTTAGAGCTGAATCGTTTAACCCGGGAAGTATTTCGAGACCAGCAAAAAATTGAGCTTACCCAAAAAGAGTTTGCACTTTTGCAGTTGCTGATGGAACACCAGTCCGAAGTGTTAACCCGGACACAAATTGCTTCACTGGTCTGGAATATTAATTTTAATACTGACACCAATGTCGTTGATGTTGCTGTACGTCGATTACGTTCTAAAATTGATGACCATTTCAGTCCAAAACTTATTCATACTGTACGTGGTATGGGTTATAAGCTGGATGTGCACGCATGAAAATGCATTTGGGCACACGTCTCGGCATCGCTTTTGGCCTTATTTCCTGTATCGTTTTTTTAAGTATCGGCGGGTTGTCCTATCACAATATGCAGCAGATGGTGCAACAACAGCAGGATGAAGCTTTGGCCTTGCGGATTTCCAGGATTGAAATATTTCTGGCTGATCAGCAAAGCTTTCAGGTGCTGATCGAACATCCAGAGCTTTATGAGAATATGCTTGGACAGGAAGACAACTTACTGATCCTTAAAAACGCGCAGAATACATTAATTGATATTAATCCTTTAAATATTACTATTCCTCTATTGGATTATCACACCAGGCTGAATTATCAAAATAATAAGCTTGAACAACCCACGACCCGTTTGGCATTTAAGCAAGTGGACTTTAATGGACAGTCTTATCAACTGATTGCCGGTAAGCAGCTCGCAGCAGGGCAACAGGTTTTAAAACATTACCTGATAAAATTAGTGATCTACACTCTGCTTGGTATTATTTTATCTACTTTGTTAGCCTGGCTGATGGGACACTATCTACTGCGATCCATGCGCCAATTAATTTACGCCACTCAGCAAATTAATGTGCAGCAGCTGGATCAGCGTATCGAGTTGCCATCCCGAACTATTGAGGTGCAGCAACTAACCGAGGCCATGAATGCCATGCTGGACCGAATACAGCAAGGCTATGAACAGTTGGCCCGATTTTCTGAAGATATTTCCCATGAATTACGAACGCCCCTGAATAACTTGATGGGGCAAACCCAGATTGCCTTGTCGAAGTCACGCAGTCGCGATGAATTAGAAAATTTGCTGTATTCCCATCTGGAAGAGTATGAACGTCTAACTCAGATGATTGAAAACATGCTATTTATCGCCCGAGTTGAACATGGCCACTATCAGATAGAAAAACAGACACTAGAACTTAGCCAGATCATAGAAGATTTGCTGGCATATTTTGAGTTTCTGGCAGAAGAAAAAAATATATCTATTTATACGGATATTCCGGCTCAACTGAATATAGCTGCGCATCCGGAACATCTGCAACGTGCGCTTGCCAATTTACTCAGCAACGCAGTGCAGTATGGAAAGGAAAATGGCGAGATCAGAATCACGGCGATGACTACAGAAAATAGCTGTCGGATTGATGTGCTGACAGCAGGTGTACAGATCCCCGAGCAGCATTTAGCCCATCTGTTTGAACGCTTTTATCAAGTTGATAGCAGCCGGCATCAAAAAGCCCAAACGGGTGGTTTGGGCTTGGCGATTGTGCAGTCCATTATGCAGTTGCATCAGGGGGAAGTTCAGGTGAATAACCATTCTCAAGGGGTGGTCTTTAGTTTGATCTTCCCGATCTAAGCAGTGGCTTAACGTGTACGACGGCCACGACTCTTGGTATTTGGACGGGTGGTACCATTGGTCTTGCGACGTGGTTTTTCACCTTCTTCCATTTGCCAGATACGCGGTGTGCCGGTTTTTTTCTTGGTGCCGTCTTTCGTTACTTTCTTGTTAATTGGTTTACCACCGGTACCACCCGGTTTTTTCACATAAGAGCGCGAGCGGTAAGGTTCTTGAGCAGGCACATCTTTAAAGTCTGGATAAAGTAGGGGTTCAATTTCTTTAGTTTCACCTGGCTGTAAACCTAATTGAACCAGATCAATTGAACCGATTTTGGTACGGATCAAACGTAAGGTAGGAAAACCAACGGCTGCAGTCATACGACGTACCTGACGGTTACGGCCTTCACAGATTGAAATTTCGACCCATGAAGTTGGAACAGAAGCACGGAAACGTACAGGAGGATTGCGCTCCCATAACCATTCCGGTTCAATGACTTTAATTGCTTTGGCTGGCAGCGTAATACCGTCATTCAGTTCAACACCCTTACGAAGCTGTTCTAGAGCTTCTTCGGTTATATCCCCATCGACCTGAACCAGATAAGTTTTGAATTTTTTGCTGGCTGGATTGGTAATATATTGGTTTAAACCGCCATGATCGGTCAGGAACATCAAACCTTCAGAATCCATGTCCAGACGACCGGCAATACGCAGATCCGGATCGTCTACGAAATCCGCCATAGTCTGATGTTTTTCATCTGGACGAAATTGGGAGAGGACGTCATAAGGCTTGTTAAGAATGACAATTTTCACTTTAACCTACTAAAATATATAAAATAATTCTGGTGTGGCAGTCATGTTGCCCATTGTGATACTCCTTTACTTATAAGTAGGAGATAAGGGAAGACATAAAAGAGTCCACTAAGTGGAAGCTATCATAGCAGATTCTGATTTATCTTCCTTGAATTTATGTTTTGTATCTAATCTGATTGCGACCATGCCGCTTTAAAATGATGTACTTTTTGTATTCAAATATGATCTTCCGTTTAAGAATGTTAATCCTCAATGATCTTCATTTTCTACTGAACTTGTCGAGTCAGTTAAGGGAAGATCAGACAATTCAAGGCTAAGCAAAAAATTGACAATGATTTTTATAGAGCTGAAATGGTCTTAACGGATTTACATACCATACAAAAGCTTTCCAAACTGGCTTAGACCACTACAAAGCAAGCTGATATTTTAATTTCACAGTTTCTAATATTTTTAATTTTGAGGTGAACAATGAAATTGTTGACTTTAATTAGTATGGGTATTGCAGCGAGTTATTGTTATAAAAGCATCAAACATAACAAGCAAAATCTTTCAAATCTAAGTTTTGATGAAGTGATAAATCAACACATTTTACGAGATTTTATAGCCTGAGCATTATTCATATTTACCGTTAGCTTAAGCTAATTATAAATAGAGAATCTCAACATATCCTGTTGGGATTTTTTATTTTTATCATTTAAATATTTTTAGATAAGATGAGTAAGAAAATTTATATCAAAATGAAAGTTACATGATTAATCTATTAAATAGTCAATTAATACAACTCTATAAAGCAATGTAAACGAAAAATTCAAATCTTCTGCTAAATTAAAAAATAAACCAAATGTGTGGAGGTTTGTATGAGAAATATACCAGAAGGAACCCAGGTTATTCATCATATATCAGCTCAGGACGGTGCATTCTAAGAGATGGATCCGTAAATTTGAACAACTCCTATAAGTGATATTCTGCTCCTCAAATGATGTTATAAACATCAATATATGGAGTATTTTATGGCACGTAGACCAAGAAGAAATCATTCAAATGATTTT